>DASTFP010000236.1:0-2627 GCA_035719865.1 Terrimicrobiaceae bacterium
CCTCCCTTGGCGCACCTCCCCCACTTCGAAGGCGACGAAACCATTTTTCTTCAGAATACGGTGCAACGCGCGGAAAACGGCCGCGATTCGCAGCGACCAGTCATCCACTCGTTTGAACATCCAGAGCTTGATCGATTTTGACTCGATGTGATTGAACCAACAACGCAGCCAATTGTCGGTTTCGTAGTCCACCACATCGAGGAACGGCGGCGAGGTGACAACCAGCGCGACGCTTTCATCGGCGATGGCCACCGTTTCGTCGCACGAGCCGGTTACGATGAGAGTTGAGGGTTGAGCGTTGAGAGTTGAGGGTTGAGGGTTTCTTAGAAGCGACTTGCTTTTCCGCCGGATGAGCTCGGCCACGTCACGCGGCTCGGGTGCTTGCTTGCGTTGCTCGTTGATCCGACGCTGGCTTTCGATGGAAACAGCCTGGTTGGGCGGCAAGGTGTAGACGGAGAAAAATCCTTTCGAATGCCCGCTGAGACGATTCGTCGCCACCATCCGAATCCATCCGTCAATGGAAGCCGAGCTCCCATGCAACGCCTCTCGGAGAGCGCAAATCTGCCGGAGAGTTTGCGGATGGTAGAAAACCAGAAGGTCTTCCGGGAGCGCTGCAGCGCGATCCCAGTCGATCTCCGTCAGTCGGTCATGAACCTCCTCGAGACGGGGTGGATCCAAGCGCGGGCTGAGCAGGATCGCGCTCAGCGGGTTGATATCGCAACCGGCCGCTCGCCTGCCCAGAAGCACCGCCTCCAGCAGGGTGGTCCCCCGCCCCATGAATGGGTCGTAGACAAGATCTCCGGGCTGAGTGAGCCTTTCGATGAAGAAGCGCGGCAGTTGGGGTTTGAAACAGGCCCGGTAGGACACTTCGTGCAACGAGTTCGCGGCTCTTTGTTTGGATGTCCAGAACTCGTTTTTCAGAACCGTGATTGTCTGTCCAGAATCGACGGTCTGATATTTCACGGTCGTTGACTTGCCGAACGCGCGAAAGTTTTCCAACTCAGCGCGGAAACGCCCAGCCGACACGTGATCCGCCGGGCGAGGCGCAAGCGAAAAACCGTTTAGTTGCATGACATCACGGGGATTACATCGCCGCACGGCGCCGGTGCGCCACAGGGGCTCCATAGGCCACGGCAACGTGACCGCGCGCGGAAATGCGACGGACTCCGGCGCGTCCCACATATGCCAGTCAGCGTCTCGCGGGCAGGAACACGGAAGCCTCGCCGTGGGATCGCGCTGGAGAGAACGAGCGCCATGAGTGCGGTGGAAATCGTTGGAGCCTCAGGAAGACCTCCATCAAAGATTCCTTCGATTTTATCGATGCGATGCTGAAACCGGGCGCTCGTGATGCCTGATCGCTTACGGAGTTGGCGCAAATTTGGCAAGCGACTGATTTGTTCCGTCGCGTTTTGAACTCCTGATGATCCGAATTCGGACGCCTTCGCACGGCATTCCGATCGGGGAGACGCCGACCGGCGCATGCGAGACACATGGGCTCCCCGCAGACCCGGGACAGCGCACGGGCGCGAAAATGTGATAGATTCCGCCATGAAACATCTGAAAGTTCTCCTATCGCTGGCGGTTGCGTCTGCACTCTCGGCGACCCCGATCCTGGCTCACGAGGGCGACAAGCAAGAGGGCGGTGAGGTCTCCGTCACGGGCGAGGTCGTCGACATGGTCTGCTATATCGACGAGGGCTCCTCTGGCGCCGAGCACGCCGACTGCGCTCAAACCTGCATCAAGATGGGGCTGCCCGTCGGCCTCAAGACAAAAGACGGGAAGACCTATCTCCTCGTTGGCGAGCACAAGCCCATGAACGACAAGTTGGCCGCGCTGGCGGCAAAGACGATCACGGTCAAAGGCAAGGCCGTCTCCCGCGACGGATTCAACATGATCGAGAACGCAGAAATCGTGAAGGAATAGCCCTTCAATTAGCCGGAAGACGAAATATTAGCCACCGTTTCGCGTAACATGCCGGGAGAACTCCTCAGAGGTCTCGAACAACCGGAGTACGTCCACGTGCTTCTCAACCCGGTGCCGGTTTACGGTCTCGCGTTGGGCCTGGCTGCAATGATGATCGCTATGGCCCTGAGAAGCCGGGAGGCCCGCATCTGTGCCTGCGCGATAATTTTTCTCTCCTCCGCATTCGCCTGGCCGGTGAGTCACTATGGCCAGCAGGGCTACTTTCGCGTCAAGGCGATGTCCGATGGTGAGGGTAAGAACTGGCTCGAAGAGCACAAGCGACGCGGCGAAAACCTGGTGTTTGCCTTCTACATCGTGGCGGCAATCGCGTTGTTTTCTCTCGGCGCGGAATGGAGGCGATCAAGAACCGCTCTTCCCCTGGCGATCGCGACGTTCACTCTGGCCGCAGGCGTCCTCGGCATTGGCGCCTACATCGGTTACGCCGGTGGACACATCCGACACAGAGAGTTTCGCTTCGAACCGGCACCTGCCCGAGCCCAGCAAGAGCAGCAAGCCTCAGATTTATGAAAGTCCGCCGGTCTCTGGCGCTGGCCTCACCTCCGCCTGGCGCCGACCGCGCGTCCGAGGAGTTCGAAAATGCGGACTGAAACGCTCTTGCCCCTGATCTCCACTTTCTCGACGTCGCGCCAGGCGAAGTTATCACC
>DASTFP010000237.1:0-12681 GCA_035719865.1 Terrimicrobiaceae bacterium
AGTCTGGCGTCAAAACGGCCCTAAAGACAGCGGCCGGTTCGAGGTGTATCCCGCCCTTGATATTCCTCCGGACGCCTCATTTCTGGAGATGCTCGACATCGTCAACGAGGGTCTGATTGAGAAGGACATCGAGCCCATCGCCTTCGACCACGATTGTCGCGAGGGCATCTGCGGCACATGCAGCCTCACTATCAACGGCGCGCCTCATGGTCCGGGCCGCGGTACGACCTGCCAGCTCTACATGCGGAAGTTTCAGGATCGCGACGTCATTACCGTTGAGCCATTTCGCGCGGCGCCCTTTCCGGTCATGAGGGATTTGACCGTGGATCGAAGAGCCTTTGATCGCATCATTCAGGCAGGGGGGTTTATTACAGAACGCTGCGGATCCGCACCCGATGCCAATGCACTCCCGATAGCGAAGACGATTGCCGACCTTGCGATGGATGCAGCCGCCTGCATCGGCTGCGGAGCCTGCGCCGCCGCTTGTCCGAATAGTTCGGCCATGCTCTTTGTCAGCGCGAAGACCGGTCATCTGGGCCTCCTTCCACAAGGCAAAGCGGAGAAGTACCGGCGCATCCTCAAGATGGTTCGCACGATGGACAAAGAGGGGTTTGGAAATTGCTCGAACTATTACGCCTGCGAGGCGGTTTGTCCGGCCGGAATTCCCGCTGCGTTCATCGCCCGTTTGAACCGCGAATATACCGTCGCCTCGGTGAAGGAGACAATCGGCACGGCCCTGTAGGTCTGAATCCCGACATTACTTGAGGATTGTTCCTCCGGGGCAATTGCACTACGTGATGCCCCGATGATTTCGGTTCCGTCAGAGGCACGGCGCAAGCAGGACGATCGCGTTGCGCCCGGCTCGCTGCTTGGCCATTTGCTGACGGTCCTGCAGATCGCCGTCACTGTCGGCTTGCTTTGGTGGCTCTTTTACGACCCTCAGCGCCGCGCGGTGATGGGCGCCGCCCTTGGAATGGCCGACTGGCGCTGGATGGTGCTCTCCGTGGTGGCAGCGGGAATCTGCGAGCTGTTTGGAATTCTTCGCTGGCAGCTTTTCCTTCGCATGTTGCATATCGAAGTTCCCCTGCGCGAGACTTCACGGCTCTTCTTTATCGGTGCTTTCTTCAATCAGTTCCTGCCAGGGACGACAGGCGGCGATGTGGTCCGTGTCATCTTCCTGATGCGCGATCATCCGGAGAACAAGGCCGAGGGGTTTCTCAGCGTGGCGGTCGACCGTTTGCTGGCCGTGCTGGTGCTTGTAATCATGGGATTGCTCTTTGCGTGGATGCGTGCTGACTGGTTTGCACACAGCTTCGCCGTCGGCTATCTGATGAAATGGTTTGCGATCACGCTCGCCATTATGGCCGCGGCGCTCGTCGCCTCGTTCGTGCTCACGAGCCGCCACCTCGTCGCGCTTTTGCCGAGAAAATTCCCCTTCCGAAAGCAAATCGTGAAGCTCTCCAAGCTTTGGCAGCTGTGCCTTGAAAACCGCCGCGAAGCGCTCCTCGGAGCGATCTACACCGTGCCGATGCTCCTCGCCTATTTCGCGGCGTTCTGTTTCGCCGCGAAGGCCTTCACCGACAAAGTGACCCTCTGGGATATAACTTCCATCATGCCGCTGGTGACGGCGATTTCCTCGCTGCCGATCAGCCTCAATGGAATCGGGGTGCGTGAAGCGCTCTTCGAGGAATTGCTGGCTGAGTTATGCGGCGTCCCGCGCGGCACGGGGCTCTTGATCTCCATCGCCGGCATGACGGTTTATCTCCTCTGGGGTCTCGTCGGAGGAGTCTTTTATCTGGGGCGCATCACAAAACGCTACCGCGTCTCGAGGGAGACCTCCGGACAATAAATCCCCACGGGCTCAACGTTCCACCAGTTGCCCGTCCGCGCTCGCTCGACCGTTGTTGTGAACGTGTATCGATCGGTGAGGGCGCGAACGAGACGCGGCCGCCCATCGGGGAACGGGTTCTCCTCGAGCAGGGCGAGCACGGAAGGCGAACCCTGGAAGATGCGCTCAAGAAAACGGAGAAACCATGGGTTCTGATCGACAGTTCCCAGCGCCGCAAACCACATCTGCCAGTCCAGCCGCGGCATATAGGGAGCCGCCCACCGCGGCGCGCGACGCGGGTCTCCCGGCTTGAACCGAAAAGCGTACGACTTCCAAGTCACCCCATCGTCCGATCCCTGGACGATAATCTCCCTGCGCTCTTTGGTCATCACGGCAAACAACCCGTAGCCGTTGATAGTCCGGAGTGGCGCGACCGATTGATAGGCCAGGATCAGCGGAGGCACGAAGGGAACCGGCCGCCGGAACGACGAAGCCAACGGCACCAGGCTTAACACGAAGATCACAACTGCCGCAGCAAGGAGAAATGGCCTGGGCAGGAAGCGTCCTGGGGTGGGATCGGGAGCACGCAAGCCGGGCACCCATTTTCTCCACACCGTGTCATCGATGGCCAGGAGGCACAACGCGAGAGTGAGAAGGTTGAAGAACCCGTAGTTTCCCGTTAGTGCGATCAAGACTTGAAGCGCGGCAATACCGCCCGCCGCAACGAGCCGCGGGCGCCTGGGGGCAAAGAGAAAAAACGGGAACACCAGTTCGACCAAAAACATCACACGCACGCTCATGACCTGCCACCAGCCCGGCAATTGCTGGGCAAACCAGGCGATCGGCGTCGGAAGCGGTTGGGTGAAGTAATGGTAGTCGAGCGCCGTCCCGTTGAGCCACGCCGGGTCTCCACTCGAGAGCTTCACCACGCCCGACGCGAAGATTAAGCGGAAGAGCAGCCACACCAAGAGGAACCGCGCCGGACCGGGGGGGTTCGCTCCCCTTCTCAGACGCAAAGCAAGAGGAGAAACAATGATGGCCAGAAATCCCGCCTCGAGCAGCAGATTATCCCATTGAAACTGGTAGAAAACCTGTCCCGCGACAATCAGCGAAAGATAATCCACCCAGAGGAACACGAGGCAGGGCATCGGCGCGAAGCCAAGCATCAAGAGAAAAGACGCCACGATACCGGCGCCGCACCACCCGTAGAGGGCGCCATCTCCCGCCCCCAGCCAGAGGACACTTGGAAACTGCATGTACGCTTCGGAGCCGAGGATCTCTCTTGCCCGATTGAAAAATTCCGTCGCGGGGAGAATGCCGCGCTCCCCGTTCAACCCGGCCAGTTGCACCCAGCAGGAGAGAAACGCAACCAGATAGACGAGTCCAAGCAAGTGGAGGAAGACCCTTGCGGAGACCGCGTATGCCGGTGGCCGCACGTCGGCGCCCCATAGCCATCGCGTTAGCCGGGAGAACACCATTCTATTCCGTGCCACCACTGCGTAAGCGGCGTCCACTGTCCGCGCAAACAGAGGGGCTTCCCGGTAAAGCGATTGAAGCGCCCTCGCGGTCGCTGACGAACTGGTGAGCGCCGCGAAAACGGCCGGAGCGCCCGACAAACGCTCCCCATTCTCGCCGACCCACTGAACCGCTTCAAAAAACTCTCCTTCCGAAATCGCCGGGAACTTTGAAGCCGCCTCCCGGGAGGTCAAATACTCCACGCGGCTACCCGTAGTCACCCGCCAGCGTTCGATCCACCTCGAGCAAAACCCGCACTCGCCGTCATAGATGAGGGTTGGCTTCGCCATGAAGGCCTAGGCTCAACGCTCGACGCTCAACATTCAACGCTCAACGCGCAGGTTTTTGGGAGTTCGCCGGGTCCGCCGGGCTGGAAAACTTGAGCGTTGAACGTTGCGCGTGGAACGTTGAGAGTCCATCTCCGTGACTGTCCTCGACCGGCTTGAACGCCATCTTTCCCGCTTCGCGATCCCGCACCTGATCCGATATGTGGTCGTTCTCAACGCGCTCGTCTTCATACTCGTTAGCCTCGATCCAAAGTACATCTCCGCGCTTGTTCTGGATCGCGAGGCAATCCTCCAAGGACAGATTTGGAGGCTCGTAAGCTGGATTTTCATCCCCGACACCCTGAGCCCGATCTGGGTCATCTTCTACCTCATGATCGTTTGGTGGACGGGCGATCTCCTGGAAAATACCTGGGGCGCCTTTCGCCTCAATGCCTACTACTTCCTGGGGATGTTCTTCTGCATCGCTTCCGCGCTGATCTTTGGCGCCTCCGGAGGCAACGTCTTTCTTAACCTTTCTTTATTCCTCGCGGTTGCCACCCTTGCGCCAAATCTCGAAATTCTCTTCCTCCTGGTAATACCGCTAAAGCTCAAGTGGGTCGCGCTGATCAGTTTGCTCTGGCCCGCATACATCCTCGTGACAGGCTCTCTTCCCGTTAAAATGATCGTCGTGATGTGTCTCGGAAACTACCTGTTATTCTTTGGACCCTCCTTCCTAAGGCGACTTCGCGAAAACCGCCAGACTCACCATCGTCGCGCAAAGTTCGAATCCGCCAAGGATGACTCGCCGACCCTGCACCGCTGCGAAGTCTGTGGCCTCACCGAGCTCACGGATCCCCATGCCGACTTCCGCGTGGCCAGCGACGGAAAAGAATATTGCACCAGCCATCTGCCGGACCAAAAGATCGCGAGTTGACAACCGCCGACTCGCCAACCATAGAGCAGTCTCCTAGCCAGACTGTGGACTGTAGCGTCGGCGACCGCGTGGACACGGTCCCTACAGCTGCGGCGCTTGCCGCGTCATCGACGCGGCTGCCTTACTTAACGGGCAAAGGCTTGAGATGCTTTTCAGAGATCTCCCGGACCTTGTCCACACGGCGCTTATATTTCTCCTCCCCTCCAAGAAACTCGGTTCGCATCCACGTCTTCACCACTTCCATGGCCAGAGCTGAACCAATGATTTTTCCGCCGATGCAGAGCACATTCGTGTCCGAGTGTGATCGCGCCAACTCTGCGCAGAACGGGTCCTGGCACACCGCCGCATAGACGCCATGGATCCTGTTGGCGATCAGCGCGCTACCATAGCCCACGCCATCGACGAAGATTCCGCGCTCCAGGCGTCCCTCGCCTACGGCCAGCGCCGCCGGATAGACGTGGTCCGGCAAGTCGACAGCGTTCTCGTTGAAGGCCCCGAAGTCCTCGATCTCGTGCCCCTGGCCTTTCAGCGCTTTCGCGATCTCCTCCTTCAGAGAGAAGCCTGCATGGTCGCTGGCCATCGCGATCTTCATTCTCTGCTCCAGTCGGATGTTTCGTTCGCAATCAAGCTGCGCGACGAATGAGCTTTCGACTCATGAAAGCAGCGAGGGGAA
This sequence comes from Terrimicrobiaceae bacterium, assembly GCA_035719865.1. Lineage (GTDB taxonomy): Bacteria > Verrucomicrobiota > Verrucomicrobiia > Chthoniobacterales > Terrimicrobiaceae > DASTFP01. The sequence goes on from DASTFP010000237.1 coordinate 5,217, forward strand.
AGGTCGAGGGGCATGAACATAGGCCCACTTTTTTAGGGAATAACCGTTTCCAGGTCAACGGCTGACCTCCGGTATCACTCCGTGGAACCGCGTGAAGTTTGATGCGTGGCCTCGATAAGCCTGTAGTGTTCGAGGTCTGCCCTTTTGAGACCTTCGGGCCGATAGCGATGCACCACACGGTCAAGCATGACATCGATACCGGTGAAATAGCCGACGGGTTCGAAGATGGCGCGGTCCTCTAAAAGGGCAAAAACGCCGGGAAAGTCGATTTTTAGAGCCGTTGGAAAGCCGTTATTTACGTAAAAGGGAATGCCTCGCTCGTCGGCTTCCCTCATCAAGGAGGCGTATTGCTCGACGGTGACGGCCCGACGCGTCCGCGGGTCGTAGACATAAGGCGGCTGAGTCGTCGCTGCCGTGATGATGTTGAAATTCTCCGGCGCATTGGGATCGAGGCTGGGCCGCGTCGCGAGCACGGATTCCCGGTAGCGCTCCGCACCCCACGTCAGCAGGAAATGCCTCGCTGGATGCGAGATCAGGGCGAAGGCGCACACCAGCGCAACAGCAACCAGCGGCCCTGCCCAGCGTGCCACCGGGAATCTCCTTAATGGCGCGAAGGCCCAAAAAGCCCCCGCCGAGATCACCAGCGCGACACCCTGCAGCATGAAGCCGACGTACCATTCCATAAGCATTTTCTGGCGAAGCACCGCATAGGCATAAGTCAGAAGTCCCGGAACGATAAGAACGACCACCAGCCAGCGCGCCCGCGGTTCGGCAATCCACAGGCGATAGAGACCTAGCAGGAAGAGCCCCGTAGCAAGAAGAACCGCAACGTAAAAAATGACCGGATGGGCATCCGCATGGGGAAGGTATTCCATGTACGGCGTGGGCGATTGGCCGCTCCTGGTCCAGAGGCTTCCGGTGAGGAACAGCGTGCCGACGTTCCTCAGAAAGAACGCGTGCCCGTCAAAATCGCGCACGCCTCGCAAGTATTCGAAGAGACCGGGCACGCACGGCAGGAATAACTGCAGGAATACCATCCCCGCAAAAATTCCCGAAACCAGCCACCGGAGAATCAGCACGTCGCGCGCGGGAGAGAATCGCCTCTCCGTGAAGAGACCAACGGCGATGAAAAGGTTCAAGATCAGAACCGTGAACAGGGTCGGCGGCCAAGTGTAGAGAAGAGCGAAATTCGCCAGCGCAAACGCTATCCACCATCGCCATGTTCCCCTGTTCAAGGCGTTCACCGCGAAAAGAAACCCAAGCGGTATCAAGAGCGCAACCAGGCCGTAACCGCGCGCTTCCGTGGCAAATCGCAGGTGCCACGGATGGATGGCAATAAGCCAGGCTGCCAGCGCGCCCTCCCATGCGAGCCCGAAACGAGCGGCCAGCACAGCGATCAATCCCACAAGGAAAATCCCCGACAAGTAGCTCGGCAAGCGTGTCGCGGCCTCGCTGAGTTGCAGGCCGGTAGGCCGCGCGATGCTTCGCCAGGCGGAATGACTCAATCGCGACAAGATGCTTTGAAAGACATGATTGGTCGTCGAGGAATAATTCCAAAGCGTCACCTTCCACGGCAGTTTCTTAACGATGACCGTTCCGTCGTCCTGGACACGATGTCCTCCAACGATGCAGCGGCGCACGCTATATTCCTCGTCCTCCCAAAGGCTCTGGCCCAGCCGCGGAAATCCGAGGATCGCGCAGGTGCCCATCGCGCCGCCAACGCAGAGAAGAAATCCCTTCGAAAACCTTGGGGAGGGTTTTCCCGGAATGGGCTGCGGCAATGGCTTTGTCCACCACCGGCTCGTAAACGCCAAGAAGGCGAGAGGCACCAAATTGATGAGCCCGGCCCACCAGGAGTAGACCCGCACGTAGTCCTCCAGCTTGGCAGGGTGCGGCTGTTCCCAAGGTTTGGGAGCGAAGAGCAGGGCCATCACGATGCCGGTCATCAAGCCCAGCAGGATATATCGCGCGACAGACACAAACTGAATTCGCTGGTGTTCCATTTTTACCGTTGTTTCGAGGTTGTCATGCCTCCGAGCCATTTTGAACACCCACGCACCGACTTATTCGCACGAGGCCACGCGTCTTCACCCACGCGCTCGCGAAATTCTTCAAGGGGTTTGATGTCCACGAAGATCTTACCCTATGCGATGGCACAAAATCCGCAGGGGAATTGATAGGCATCGATGACTAGAGGATGGCAAACCGAAAGCCCGCCAGGCGGCCGATTTCTCCCAAGTCTTCCGGATTCTCTGGATAGTCGTATTGAGAGACGGGTTCCCTGATCGGTGACTTCCCTCCGAGGTGAACCCGCCGTCGAAAGCCGTTTGAGACACTTCCTCCATTCCCCGGAATACGCCGCTCGCAACTCCCGTCAAACAAGATTCGAACCAGAGTCATTCGTCCCCTGTGCGGTGATTCTTCAGCGGCATCTCTGGCTTGACGGGTGGCTAGGCCGTTCATAGCTTGATTAGTGGGTGTCAATGGTACCATCGGGAGACTCCCCAAGACTGAATCTGTAACCACAACCACGTTTTCTTCATTATGGACAGTGAACTCGGTCGAACGGTAATTTCCGCGATCTCGGCGCTATCAGAAATGGTCGTCGCTTACAGGCTGAGATCCGAAAGCAACAAAGCGATTTCAGAACTGCAAACGCAACAAGTGGGACCCGGATCCGATCCGTGGAGGTGGCAGGCGGAGTCCTCACTCATCTCTGCCGGCGAACTGGATCAGATCGTGTCCAATTCCGAGGCTTCCCCGGAGGCAGGCAAGGTGCTCGCGGCCGCGGTTCCCGAAACAGCGCTGCGGGAGATCCTCAAGCATATTGATGACGAAACCACGAGACTCCAGGAGTCCATCGCGGATCCAACGCGATCGAAGTCCCGACGAGAGAGGGACATCGATCACGCGCAGGCGGAAATCTGCGTTGAGCTTAAGACGATCAAGAGACACAACGGGGACAGCATTCCGAACGTTCCGAGGCGTGCTCTTGCCAAGGCATGGGAGCAGCACCGCTGCTCATAGGCCCGGTCGTCATCAGAAACTTTAGACCGGAAACCTCTGCCGTCTTTGGCAGACCCAGCCGGACCAACCTTTCGGTACGACGAGCGAGCGATCGGGCTTTCCGCGCCATGCTCGGGTGGAACCGCCGCGTCCCGGCCACGCACGCGCCTGTTTTTCCCGCGGGAGGACGTTTTTGCCCCGCGGATTCCCCGGGGCTTGCTCTCCGTTCGGGCGAGTGCTTTGAATACAAAGGAACTCGGAAACATAAGCCCCCCACCCCGGCACGCCGATGGAACAGTATATCAACAAGGACACTCAGCTCTGCATGTCGCTCGCTGCGCGGCCGGGAAACTTTGGGACCCGATTCCACAACTTCCTCTACCGCGAGCTCGGCTTGAACTTTGTCTACAAGGCTTTTACCACGCGCGATCTTGCCTCCGCGATTGGTGGAATCCGCGCGCTGGGAATCAGGGGCTGCGCGATATCCATGCCCTTCAAGGAAGCCTGCATTCAGTATCTGGACGAATTGGATGCCTCGGCGAAAGGCATCATGTCCGTGAATACCATCGTCAACACCGACGAAATCCTGAAAGCTTACAACACCGACTACACGGCCGTTTATGAGCTCCTGAAATCGAGTCAGATTCCGCTGCAAACCGATTTCGCTCTCAAGGGCAGCGGTGGCATGGCGAAAGCCGTTGCCTGCGCGCTGCGGGACACGGGATTGACCAACGGGTTGATCCTGGCGCGGAATGAGGCGGCGGGAACCGCGCTGGCCGAGCAATACGGTTTTCGGTGGACCAATCAACTCGCGGCAGAGAAACCTGGATTGCTGATCAACGTCACGCCGGTTGGAATGGCGGGCGGCGCTGAAGCCGATCAGCTTGCTTTTCCGGAGGATCTGGTTCGCGCCGCGCAATTCGTCTTTGACGTAGTGGCGCTTCCTCCGGAAACACCTCTGATTCGATTGGCCAGCACATTGGAAAAGAAGACAGTTACGGGCGCACAGGTCATCGCCCTGCAAGCCGTCGAGCAATTTGCGCTTTACACCGGAGTTCGTCCGGATGCCGAACTTGTCGAGAAAGCCGCGGCGTTCGCGCGGGGCTGAGCAGTCATGGCGAGCCCTGCGCGCAACGGAATCCTGGCAGGCGGGAACTGGATTCTCGATCGCACCAAGATTATCGACGTTTATCCGGCGCAGGACGCGCTTGCGAACATCCTCGCCGAGACCTCTTGCAATGGCGGCGGGCCCTACAACGTGTTGATTGATCTGGCGCGGCTCCAGGCGCCTTTCCCGCTGGCGGCAGTCGGGCTCGTGGGCGACGACGAGGCGGGCAGGTATATTCAGCAGGATTGTCGCGTGCACCGGATCGACACGCAGCAACTCCGCATCTGCAAGGAGGCGCCGACTTCTTACGACGACGTGATGACCGTCAAATCCACCGGGCGCCGAACATTCTTTTTCCGCCGCGGCGCCAACGCGTTTCTCGACGACGGACACTTCGATTTCGCACTGAGCAACGCGCGAATCTTCCATCTGGGCTACCTCCTCTTACTCGATCGGCTTGACCTGCCGGATCCAGTCTGCGGAACCGTGGCGGCAGCCGTGCTGCGTCGCGCGCAGGAAGCCGGTTTCAAGACCAGCGTAGATTTGGTGAGCGAGGACAGTGACCGGTTCTCGCAAATTGTCCGACCCGCACTGAGATTTTGCGACTACTGTGTCTTGAACGAGTTCGAAGCCGAGCGCACGACCGGCCTTCAAATCGTCCGCGACGGTATAATCGATCTCGGCGCCGCCAGCTCAGCTGCCCAGGCACTGCTCGACGCCGGGGTGCGCGAGTGGGTGGTGATCCATTTCCCCGCAGGCTCGATTGCCGCCGGCTCCAGCGGACAGGAACTGGTGCAAGCCAGTATCAATTTGCCGCAGGCGCGAATCGTGGGAACGGTTGGCGCCGGGGACGCCTTCGCCGCCGGGGTGCTCTTTGGCCTGCACGAGGGAAAGCCGATGGACGTCGCCCTTAATTACGGCGTCTGCGCGGCAGCGGCCTCGCTCACCGACGCGACCAGTTCGGATGGCGTCAGGTCGCTTTCCGAATGCCTGCACTTTGCTGACGAATTCGGCTACCGCCCAATCTGAACTATGCTCAAATCACTTGACGAAAAACTCGCGGACATCAGCGCCGACCCTTCGGGCAGCAAAGCCTTCATCATCGCCGACGCCAAGGATGCCGATATGGCATTCGGAGTCACCGCGCCGGGCCCGCGACACGAAGCACAAGGCAACGATTACCAAAGCGACTGGAGGACGCTGGGAGAGTTTCGCGCGCAGATTCGCGACATTGTGCGACAGGGAATCGTCGATATCATGCTGCTTTCCGCCTCGAACGTCGAGACTCTGGCGATGGAGGAGAAGCTCTTCGAGAATTCTCCGGTTACGCCCGCGGCAAGGGCGAATGACACATCCGACATCTGGGCAGTGCGCGGCGGAAAGTATCCGCGCCAGGCATCCCGCTCGTTTCGCACGGCGACGCTGGACCATATCATGTACGGGTGCATCGATCCCAAGCCCAGCCAGAAGGTCATTGGCGCGGATTTGGGACTCTATTCCATCACCTTCACCAACAACCTGGACGAGGAGCACCAAGCCCTGCGCGAGTTTCAGGATTTTCGAATTGAGGCTGAGCGAAAGGGCTTTCGCTATTTCCTCGAAGTTTTTAATCCAAACGTCGAGCCCGGTATTTCGGAATCGGACGTTCCAGCCTTCGTTAACGATCACATCGTCCGCTCTCTCGCGGGCGTCACAAGACGGGGCCGGCCTATCTTCCTGAAAATCGCTTACAACGGTCCGAAGTCGCTGAGCGAGTTGGTCAGTTACGATTCGCAGCTGATCGTTGGCATCCTTGGCGGCAGTGCCGGCACAACCTACGACGCCTTCAAGCTGATCTCCGACGCGCAAAAGTACGGCGCGCGCGTCGCACTGTTCGGCCGAAAGATCAATCTCTCCGAACATCCGCTCACCTTCATCGAAATGCTTCGCCGGATCACAGACCGCGAAATCCCGGCTGAGGAAGCGGTAAAAGCCTATCACGATGCCTTAGCCAAGCTCGGGATCAAACCGCTGCGTGTGCTCGGCGACGATCTGCAGCTCACGGGAACCATGATGCGCTATCGCTAGGAGCGACTCCGCAAGGGAACTTCGCAAGGACTCATCTATCGAAACAAACTGTCGAAGCCCATGGCGGTCTTCCGGAGATACTTGGGCAGGGCTTTCTGATGGCGTGCGCGGAAAAGAAAGTAGACCCACGAGAGCGTATTTAACGTGAAAAGCCGGTCAAGGACGTTGCGGTATCCGCGGTGACGCCGGACGACCAATCCGAGAAGCCAGGTGATCGTGCGGCGGTTGAAACGAGCCGGCTCAAAATCGAGCCGGATGCGATAGCGTTGCCGCACCGCGCGCGGCCAGCGCGTTTTGTAGGCTTTCTTTGCCGCCCGGATCTCCTCGACGAGCGCAGCGTCCGGCGGGAGCAGGTAGAACCGCCGGGCGAGCAGGACTATGGCGAGCGTGTCCCGCATGAACAACAAGTCCTCCACGGGCAAATCGATCTCGCGGCCGAGCTCGAGCATGCGGTCGAAATGCATGAAGGCGGCTTCGCCGGCGCGGAGCGCTTCCTCCGGATCGTGGACGAAATGCGCAAGCACCCTGCGTAAGGGTTGATTGATAAAAACGGAGTCCCAATAGACATGCAGCAGCGGTGGAATGCGCACACGGCGGAAGAAGAGCTTCCGGCGAGCAAATTCCTCGATGTAGAGCAGCTTGCGAATAACGATCTCGGCGAGCCGCAGAAATTCCATCGCCGCAGGGGCTTTCGCAGGACCAAAAAAGGAGGCGACCGCCTCCTCGACACTGGCACCGTCCTTAAAGATGCGGACGATCGCGGTCGTATTGAGATCGATCCAGACCGCTTTCGGATCAAGGAAGGCGAGGCGGCGGAAGGTGTGCCAGCCTCCCGTCTGACACCAGACGGAGAACCCGAAGAGGTTCCGCGCGCCGGCTAGCTCGCGCGCATAGCGCTCGCAGTCCCAGCCAATGAAGGATGGATACTCTCCCGCGCCCTCGTACTCGCGACGGGATTGGAGCTCGATCATTTTTGGCAGATCGATCCGAAAAAAGTGACGATTCAGCGGAAGGTAGCGAAAGAAGTCGCTTTCTCCATGCTTCATCGACAGGACAAACCAGCGAGACCTGATCCCACGAAGGACGGAGGCAAGGCGTCCACGGTGCCAAATGAGGTCGCCGATGAGGTAGGCGCCGACTGTCCATGTGCGAAAGATCAGCCGGCGCTCGCGGCGCTCGAACAGAGGGATCAGGACGCGAAGGAGGCGATTGACTTCGCGAGCCGAACGCGCCGCCAGGCGGCTGCGCAGCGGGTCCTTCACGTCTTTTCCGTCCGCCTCGCCG
>DASTFP010000238.1:0-10079 GCA_035719865.1 Terrimicrobiaceae bacterium
TCACTCTCAAGTTCGCGCACCAACCGCACCGCCGCTTCGCCGCCGGGCAGTCCGCGCAAGAGGCCGTGCCGGCGATCGGGCGCAACCCACAGGGAGCGGAGCGCGTCCACGCTCGGTGGTTCCTCGACCAGCCGGGCGGCAAGCCGTTGCTTATATTCTTCGTACGGCACGAGCACGTCTTTGCCGTCTTCCTGGCAGAGGATGGAACGGCCCGTGCATTCGACTTTGATTCTGAATTGGTTTTCACCAACACGGATGATCTTGGTTTGAGGTGCTCGTTCATCGCCGCCCTCGCCACCGTAGCTTTCGCCTGGTGCGCCGACTTCGCCGCCGCCGCTGTCATCGCCGAGCGACTGCGTGGGCCGGTAACGGCTGGTGAATTCCTCGCCGAAGAGGCGCGTGCAGTTCGTGTAATCGTAGAGGCGGAACATCGCTTTCGAGCCGCGCGGGTCGCCCGTGCGCGTGCCGCGTCCGACCATCTGGTAGAAGCTGATCGGCGATTCGAGGTAGCGGAAGAACACGACGTTATCCAAGTTCGGGATGTCCACGCCGGTCGAGAGCAGGTCAACGGTCGTGGCGATGAAATGGGAGTTCTTCGAGCCGCGAAACTCCGGGATCAAGTCGTTGGCGGGCGGGCGCAGGTCGGGATTGCCGGTGCACTGGAAGGCGTACCATTCCTTCGGCGTGCGCCGCACCTTCTGGACACCACGCGCTGTAGAGATTGTTCAGCGCAATCATGATCTGGTTGGCGTGATGGTCGCGGGTGCAGAAGATGACGGTCTCTTGGTGCGGGCCGCCGGTATCCAAGAGCAATTGGAACAGGTCTTCGGACATGGCCTTGACTCGGTCGTCGAGCATCAGCTTGGCATCGTAATCGCTGGCGGTGTACTTGGTTTCAATCTCGCCCGGTTTCACCTTGCGCCCGGTGTAGGCGTCCACGGCGGATCGCTCGACGATGTCTTCGCGGGGATCTCCTTCTTGTCGAGGTCCACGGTGCGCCGGATGACTTCGCAAGCGGCGAGGTAGCCGTCTTCCTGTCCGTCGCCAATCGAGTACTCGTAAACCGGTTGACCAAAGTATTGGAGATTGTGGTTGGTGATCTCCTCGTCCTTCTTCTTCCCGGCCTCGTCTTTCTTGCCACCGCCCACCACGATGCGTGGCGTGGCGGGTCAAGCCGATGTGGATGGCGCTGGGATTGTCGCGCAAGATGACGCTCCACTTGCCCCACGCGCTGCGATGGCACTCATCAATGATGACGTGCGAGAAGAAGTCCGGCGGGTAAATTCTCTTTCCAGAACTGCGGCACGTCGTCTTCCGCCGTGATGTTCAGCGTCTGGTACGTCGCCACGAGGACGCGGGCGTTGCGGCGCGGGTCGCTCGTGGAAACCTCCTGTGCGTTGTCGCCAAACACTGCATGCATCTTGCCCATGCCCTGAATCCGCAGTTCCTCACGGTCGCATACGAACAAGGCGCGTCGGAGTTGCCCCGCCTTTCGCCAGTTTATGAGGCAGCTGTGCCGCGATGACCGTTTTGCCTGTGCCGGTAGCCAATGAAAGCAGGATCTTTTTCTGTCCCGCGGCAATCCGTTCCAGCACCGCTCGGATAGCCGCATCTTGGAAGTACCACCGAGCCAGTTCGCCGCCCTTGTACGGCATCAGCAACGTTAGCGCATTCGGGCTGGTCAAATCAATCCCCTTCAACGCCTGATACCTTTGCCGCAAGTCGTCCGGAATTGGGAAACTGGTGAGCGGCTGGGCATCGATAATTCGTTGTGTGTCCTCGCCATACTCCGCAAACAAATGGCCATTGGTGGAGAAGACAAAAGGCACGTGGTGCTTCCCTGCATCCCGCCGCGCCTGCTGAATCCCGAGTGACGGCAGCTTGTCTTCTGCTTTCGCTTCCAAGACGCCGACTGCCAAGGGCGGCTTACCGGGCAGAATAGGCAAGCAAAGCAGGTAGTCCGTGCGCCCTGACCGCTTCACTGGGCGCCCGTCGATGATCGGAGCCGCCTGGGGTCTTTTCCTCACGGATGAGCGCGCCCGTCCGCCCCAGTTCGTAGAGTGTCGGGTCGATCAGCTCGATGCGCGTCAAATGTTCGTTTCGAGGCATCACACCATTCCAATGTTTCCAACGAACGGGCTCCCCTTCAGCGTATTTCGGATCTCATCGAAGGTGAGTGAGTCGAGCTTAGGTCAACGCAGAAAAACCACCATCGCATCCCCACCACTGGAGTTGCATTCGTGAACGATGAATATTCGCCTAAGATCGAGTTGGGCCATAGTGAAGAGCTCCATTGCTGAGCACTAACACATGAATCAAGTCGAGCCACGAAGTGGCTTGTCAGGCCCCAAGCTACAATGCTTTGCCGTTTCTTCCTGGGCCTGTTCTTTACTTCTCGCGCAGAGATTTGGCATATCCGCAGCGATCCATTCGCGCACCGGCCGCCCCTCCTCGATGTGTTCTTTGAGGATGCGCCGAAGCTTGTCCGCATCGACCTGACCGTACCAAATACCGTCGGGATAAACGACCAGCCACGGCCCGGCTTTGCAGATGCGCAGGCAGGCCGCCTTCGTGCGAAGCACCGGCACGGAAAGTTTGCGCGTTTCCGCCTTGAGCGCGCTCCATACGACGTCGCCTTCGGCTGGACTGCAGCAATCAGGTCCCACGCAGAGAAAGAGGTGTCGTCTCGCGCTCGTTATCTCCTCCAGCGGCAATTTTGCGTCGGGAGGGAAGCCGTGCGATTCGCTCATTTGGGCGTAGTCGACGGGGCACCTCGTCCGCGCGGAAAGAAGCCCGCGTCAGAGGTTCTCATGGCAGGTTTCTTTCAGTTCAAGACCGCTGAGATCACTTCACCGGTTCTCGTATTTGAGACGTTAAGAGTCCGAAGCTTGCCGTCAGATTTTGTAGAGACGATGCGCATTTCATCTGTCTGAACTTGACGGCTGCCCGCGCTGATGCCGGCGGACGCTCGATAGGCCTTGAGGAACGCGACCCAGGACGAGAACTTCGCGGGTGCGTCTGGCGCGGGGCCGGCCCATCCCCGCCCGGCGAGGCGGCCTCTCGCGACAAAATAGTCTTCCGGGTCGATGCGAAATTCCGCGAGCGGGGCGGGCGATTGCTTGTAGAGGCGCACAAGGACAGCGCCATTCGCGGAACGCGCGCAGACGCCATCGTACAGCAGGGATATCCCCTTGCGGTACCAGCGAACAAGCGCCTTCTCCGACGAGGCGGCTTCGAAACTGGCCAGATCAGTCGTCGCGGAACAACCCGCAAAAAGCACGGCTAAGAAAATGGCCAAGACCGATTTCATGAGGGCTTCGGGGCGAGAGGCAATCTTGGTGAGATCGGGATGACCCGCTGAATGGCAACGATCAGGTGAAACAGCCAGATCCTCCACCGCAGCGCAAAGGATCGACCGACGTTCCCGGCAAGGACGGCGTTCACCGCAGGCACGACCTGGAAAAACTCACGCGGCGCCAAAACGGTCTCCACGAATTCCTGCCGGTACCACGAGTAGACGAAACGAAGATAAAGGCTCATGACCTTTGCCAGACGGCGTTCGTAGAGTGCAAAGTGCTTTGACGCTCGATGCGGCTCCGAGAGCGCTTTGTCAAGGGCGTCCGCCGCGCGATCACCGCTGAGGACCGCCAGAAACACCCCGCTGCTGAAAATCGGGTCGATAAATCCGGCCGCGTCGCCCGCCATCAGCCAGCGCTCTCCGCAAAGCGCCGCGTTGCGATAGGAATAGTCGCCGCTGGCGTACACCTTCGTCACGCGGCGCGCGCCGGCCAGGCGCTCGCGCACGATCGGCTGCTCCTCCAGAAACCGGTCCAGCACTGCTGCGGGGCTTCCCCCAAAAGAGCGATACCGGCTGGTGTCGATCACCACGCCCACACTGATCTTTTCGCGGGAAAGAGGAATGATCCAGAACCAGTGGTCGCGCGCGCGCACCATGCGAGTCAACGTGCCATCGATGCCCCCGGGCTGTTTGGCACCCTCGTAATGGGCATAGAGGGCAAATTTTTGCAGCCCGGGATAGTCGCGCTTGAGGCCGAGTCGCGTGCCGATGACGGAGTGGCGCCCGCTGCAATCGAGGAGGTATTCGGCTTCGATGTCTTCGACAGCTTGCGCCGGCCCATGGATTCTGAGCCTTGGTCGACTCCGCTGCAGGGCGATGTCTTCCACGGTCACTTCCTCGCGCACATGCGCTCCGCATTCCCGGGCATGATCGAGCAGAATCTTGTCGAACTTCGAGCGTTCGACCTGCAAGGCCGTCGAGCGTTTCGAGCGAAATCCGTCCTTGAAATAGAAGCGGATTTCGCCGCTTCCGCAGCCCGAGGTGATTTCGGCGCCGTGCTTGCACACAAACCCCGCTGCTTCAAGCTTGGGCATGAGGCCGAGGCGCGCGAAAGCCTCCATGCTGAAGGGCAACAGAGACTCCCCGATATGAAAGCGCGGAAACTTCTCGCGTTCGAATACGGCCACCTTACGCCCGGCGCGTGACAACGAGGCGGCGGCGATGCTTCCGGCAGGCCCGCCGCCTATGATCGCGACGTCATAGAGTGCGTCTGCCATTGGCCAGGGCTTGTTGCTGCTCAGCCTTGCTCGGCGCTATCTTACCCGCCGGCTGCGCGTTCGATGTGTCCGCCAAATTGGAATCGCATGGCGGAGCAGACTTTTTCCGCCATCGTGTGATCCTTGCGCGAGCGGAAGCGCGCGAAGAGGGCGGCGCTCAAGACGTCGGTTTCGACGCCTTCTTCAATCGCGGCGATAATGGTCCAGCGTCCCTCGCCGGAATCGGAGACGCGCCCGGAGTAGTCCGACAGCGTGGGATTCGCGGCAAAGGCGGTTGCGGCGAGGTCCAACAACCAGGAACTGACCACGCTGCCACGGCGCCACACTTCGGAGACATCGGCAAGATTGATGTCGTAGACATAGTCGTCGCCCACCGGGGCGGTTTCGGCATCCGCTTCGCCTTTCTTCAAGCTCGCATTGGCGCCTGCGAGTATGTCGAATCCTTCGCCGAAGGCGGCCATGATCCCATACTCGATGCCATTGTGCACCATTTTGACGAAGTGTCCCGCGCCGGAAGGTCCACAGTGCAGATAACCCTCTTCGGCGGTTCCGCCGAGCTTCTCGCGTCCCGGAGTTCGCTCGACATTGCCCTTTCCCGGCGCCAGGGATTTGAAGATGGGATCCATGCGATCCACGGCCTCCTTGTCGCCTCCGATCATCATGCAGTATCCCCGCTCAAGGCCCCAGACGCCGCCGCTTGTGCCGACATCCAGGTAATGAATGCCGGCCTTTTTGAGGTGGGCGCTGCGGCGCCGATCATCGCGGAAGTAGGAGTTGCCCCCGTCGATGATGGTGTCCCCCGATTCGAGATGAGAGGCGAGCTCGTCGACAACCTTGTCGGTGATCGCGGCGGGCACCATGATCCAGGCGTTTCGCGGCGCAGTGAGTTTCGAAGCGAACTCGGCGAGGGAACTTGCGCCGGTGGCCCCTTCTTCCACAAGCTGTGTCACGGCTTTGGGATTTGCGTCATAGACGACGCATTGATGACCTTGCTTAATGAGGCGTCGCACCATGTTGGCGCCCATCCTGCCGAGACCGACCATTCCGAGTTGCATGATAAGGGATATTTTGGATGGGGATTTTGGTGTCGGCTTACCTGGGGAGCAACAAGATTCAGCGGAAAGATTGTTCAGCGACCCTCGATCCGGGCGATGCGATCGGCTTCGCGGAAGGCCTCGGCCTGCCGGCGCCGGCGAAGTTTCGCGAAGGCGAAGGCGATCGCACCGGCGACGAGGATGCCAACGATCCACCGGGCCGCGGAGAATCGTTTCGGTTGGGCGCTCAAGAGCTTGAGGGTCGGTGAGGGCGCCGAGCGCCGGCCCTCTTTGTCGATCGAAACGATTCGCATGAGCCAGACCTGCCCGGGCGCGAGATTCTCGAATCGCGCAACCACCATGCCGTTCTGCTCGGAAAACCGGATGTTTCGCAGGTCCCTCCACACCAACTTTGGCGAGTCCTCGTTCGGCATTTCGAATTGTTGTTGCTGGATCACCCAGGTTGCGGGCTCTGGCGATGGCTTGTTCCATCCGATTTCGAAAACCCGATTGCTCGCTTTGAGCACCTTGATGTCCGTAACGGGGGGAATCGGACTGAGAGATTCGCTTGGCGTGGATTCCGGTTCGCTCAAGGAGGGACTAATCGTCAAGATCGGGACCTTCCTGGCCTCGGCGGCTTGCTCGACTCCGTTGGCGGCGACATCCACAGAGATTGGCTTGGCAGTGCCAGCTTCGATGACAATTCGAGATCGATAGTCGCCGGCCGAAGACACTTCGAGGACAGCTTGGAAAATGCGCGTCTCGCCCGGTGGAAGGACGGCGGTATTCGGGTCGGGAAGCAGCAGGATCTCGTTCGGGGCTGTGGCCTTCAGGCGCGCGGCAGTTCCGCCGTCGTTCCGAATTCGAAGGTGCGCCGTGTGACGCGTGCGTGGCTCGATGTCCCCGAAGTCAAGTCCCTCGCGTGGTTCAATTCTCAAGACGGGCTGCAAGGCGAAAACGCGCACGGGAATGCCCCGCCGAAATCCTCCGCTTTCCAGCGCGACCACACCCTCCAAGGCGCCTAAAAAGTCTGTTTGGGTGTGCAGGGCAATTCGCGTCTCCCCGCCGGCGGGAACGGTGACTTGGTCGGGCGAGGCGATTTCGGGTGGAACGGAAACGTCCACGATTCGATCGCGCGCGGTGCGATTGCGAACGACGAGCGCTCCGGAACGCCGGCTGCTGCCGTTCTGGCTTGTCAGCTCAATTTCGCGCGCGGGATCAAATTCGAAGGGCGATATCGCGCTCCCGGAGAGCTCGACGGCTGAGCGAGGGTTGCGGGAGAAGGTGAGGCTGCCGGAATACAGCTGTTCCATCTCGGGAGCGTAGATGAGGCGGACCTTCTGCTCCTGGTTGCGGCCGAGACGATATTCGCTCGAGCCGAGAATCGCCCAAGGCGGCGAAACATCCATGCGCCCAGTCAGCATTCCCCCGCCACTGTTTCGCAGGACGACCTGCTGCTCGCTCGTCTCGCCGAGCAGAACGCTGCCGAAGTCGACGGAGTGAACGACCGACAGAGCGGGTGGCTCCTCGAGGATGGCAATACTGATCGGGGCAGCCGCGGAGACCGGGCTGTCCATTGCTTGAACGGCAAACGTGAACGAATCAGCGCCATCGTCCGGGCCTTCGTGCGTGTAGGTGACTACCCCGGATTTGGGCCCGGTAATGCGAATCTCGCCGAGCCTTCCCTTGGAAGGACGAGACCGGATAAGAAACCTCAACTGACCCGGGGTGCGCCCCTGAGCGCGCAACGGGACTTCGATGCTGTGCCCGCGAAATATCGAGAGGTCCTGGGGTTGCGCCATCGGAGGCGGCAAGAGGGGCGGCTCGTTCGGGGCGGCTTGAGCCACAGATCCCGCGAGCAGCGCAATCAGAACCAAGTACGGCCAATGCCTCATGGAATCTCGTTGCGAAAAATCATCTCAACGGTTAAGCGGATGTCGATTAGAATGACGATAGTCCTTGCGATCCGCGAAATGAAGCCCTGTGTCTTGGCCCTTCTGGTCACGGTGGCAATCGCGGCGGTGGCTGGCGAGGTCGTGGCCCAAAACGTTGCGGTCGTTCCCCCGAAAAAGCAGCAGAAAAGGGCGGCCGAACTCATCAAAAGACAAGAACCCCCCAAGGTCATACCGCGCGTCCTTGAAAGGGCGACGCCTGATAACGTCTCGATCTATATCTCGCTGGGCAAGCAAAGAGCCTATTTTCGAGTTGACGATGAGATCGCCGTGGATGCGCCAATCTCCTCCGGGAAGCGCGCGGGAATGACGCCTGCCGGCGACTTTGCGATCACGGAGAAAGACGCCGATCATCGTTCAAATCTCTACGGCGACTTTGTCAATCCAAGGACTGGCCGGGTGGTGCGCTCCGGGGTGAGCACACGGATCGATTCAGCGCCGAGCG
Source organism: Terrimicrobiaceae bacterium (assembly GCA_035719865.1). Classification (GTDB taxonomy): domain Bacteria; phylum Verrucomicrobiota; class Verrucomicrobiia; order Chthoniobacterales; family Terrimicrobiaceae; genus DASTFP01. The sequence continues at coordinate 8,007 of DASTFP010000238.1, forward strand.
GCACCGTCTATCGCGGCGCGCCCATGCGTTGGTTCATGCGGCTTACCGCCGGCGGCATTGGCATGCATACAGGCATTTTGCCCGGCTACCCCGCGTCCCACGGCTGTGTGCGACTGCCTGAAGAGATCGCCAAGCTTTTCTACGACAGAGTCAAGATTGGGACGCCCGTAACGATCGGGGACTGAACCCCCGCAAGTGACTATTCCGACATACGGGCCAGAAGTTTGGCCAGGCGACGGATCGTCCACACCGCGATACTGAAATCTTCAAACAAGGCGGTCGCGGAGAGTGACGCGGAGGCGATTGTCTCTTTCAGGCGAGACATTTCTTCTCCCTTGAGTTTGGTTTTTTCGAGAAGTTCTTGGACGAGATCTGCGCGCTCGGTTTGCGCAGCACTCGTGGCGAGCGACAAGAGCTTTTCGAGGGTCTCGCTCAGACTGGCGGGCCCACCCTGTCGCCCGATCGCTTGCGCAAAGTATCGAATGCCTTCTTCCACGTGGCGGATGATGCTGAGTTCCGCGCGAAGCAAATGGAGGCGGCTGGCCTCCGCCTGACTCAGTGAGCTTCTCGAAGCCAGCTCGGCGGCGAATTTCTCTATGGCTAGGGCCAGATCGTGAAAAGCGCGCGGCGGGGTTTCGTCGTCGGGAGATGGCTTCGATGTGCTCAAGTGAATCGTGCCCAGCAATCGGGCCAGCTCCTGTTTGATGAGATCGAGCGCGCTGGAAACGTCGTCCAAGGCCTGTTTCCGCAGGAACATCGGACGGGAAGGATCGTCGATGGCGGGCGTATCAGGCCAAAGTCTCTTGAGAAACCGCAGAACACCTCCAAGCGCCGGAGAGATAAGCAGCGCGGGAAGGAGATTGGAGATCAAGAAGACAACGGCAAGCTTCGTCGTTATCGGGGCGGCGATCGAATCTACCAGATGGGCCACGAGGGGAACTCCGGCCTGCTCTATGGCAAAGAGTGCGACCATGAGCGTGCCGCTGAGAACGCAGAAAAAATCCTCGAGGCGCACCAGTCGGAGTTGTTCGCCACGCAATCCGGCCGAGAGGAAAAGCCGCAAGCCAATGGCGCCGAGATTCGTGCCGTAGAGCATGAGCATGGCGGGCTCCAGGCCGAGCACGCCATTCAAGGCGAAGGTGATGATGAGCATGGCGGCGCCGGTATTGGATTGCAAAAGCATCGCGACCAGCACACCCGCGAAGAACGTGAGGCTCGAAGAGGCCAGCGCAAAAGACATCGCCCCCTGGAACCACCCGGCGTCCTTGAGAGGAGCCGCGCCTTCGCCCATCTGTTGCAGGCCGAAAAGAATGAGACCCATGCCGAGCAGCGAGCCGGCAATCGTTTGCCAGAGAGGAACCCGAAGAGTTCCAAGCGCGATTCCCGCGCCACCGACGATGTAGGCAACCAGGGGGTGAATGTTGAGCGTCGTCAGAAACGCAAGCGTTGTCAGACCGACATTCGACCAGATGATGACGGGCGCAGCGGCGCGCGCCTTGATTAAGCCGCTGTCAGTCAGGCTGACCAAAATGAAAGTCACCACTGTCGCGCTTTGCATGACGGCGCCCGCGAGCGTTCCCAGCCCGGCTCCCAGGAAAGTCGAATGAGTTGTTCTCTTGATGATGGTACGAAAACTCGATCCGGAAAGACGGCGCAGATTGTCGCCTATGAGCCGCAGGCCCAGAAAAAACAGCCCCAAACCGAGAATCAAGGAATTAGCTGGCGTCATCTGACCCAAATCGAGCCGACTATACGTGGCCGTTCTGTGAGTGGAAGAAATCGTAAGCCCGCCGCCGAGACGCGAAAACTTCAAGACCAATCTTTGACGGGAATCACGATTTTCTCTATCGTCTTTTCAATGCAGTTGTCGATGCGTACCGATTACGCGCTCCGCGCGTTGTTCACCTTGGTTGAGCATTACGGCGGGCGCCCGATCCCGATCATTGAGCTGGCGAGGAGAAATGACATTCCCAAGCGCTTTCTCGAGCACATCATGCTTGACCTGAAGGAGCGCGGCTGGGTCGATAGCCTGGCCGGCAAACGCGGGGGATACCGTCTCTCCAGAAGCCCGGA
>DASTFP010000239.1:0-7416 GCA_035719865.1 Terrimicrobiaceae bacterium
GACCGATCTCAAGTTTCGTCATGCTTTGTTCAAGCATTGGAACAACGTTCTGAAACGAGTAGACACTGTCACGACATCGACCGGCCTTCGCTTACCGCGCGTTGCTCTTCCTCAAATCGACGATCCGGTCGAACTGGCGCGATTCCTCTTCGGCGAAGCGCCGCCGGGTGAGTTTCCCTTCGTCAATGGCGCCTATCGCGAACTCTATCTGGACCGCCAGAAAGCCGGCGAACCGGAGCCCAAGGGGCTGGAGGCCGCCGTCCCCGAGGAACCGACACGCCTCTTTGCCGGTCTCGGACTGGCCGAAGACACGAACGAGCGCTTCCGCTATCTTACCCGCCAGCAGAAATCCGTTCGTCTCAGTACTGCGTTCGACGGGCCGACGCTCTATGGTCTGGACAGCGACGCAGATGGAGCGTTCGGAAAAGTCGGCGAGGGTGGGGTTGCCATCGACACGGTCGACGACATGGAGCGGCTCTACCACGGCTTCAAGCTGGATGACCCACATTTCTCCGTTTCGATGACGATCAACGCCCCATCGCCGATCATCCTGGCCATGTACGTGGCATCCGCGAAGCGCCGATTGGGCCCGCGCGTCCTCGCAAAGCTCCGGGGAACCACGCAAGCGGACATTTTCAAGGAGGCGCAGGCGCAGAACGAAATCATCTTACCGCTGCAAGCCTCTCTGCGCTTCCTCACAGACACGATCGCCTTTACCGCGGAGCACATGCCGCGCTGGTATCCCATCTCGATTAGCGGTTACCACATCGGCGAGGCGGGGGCGACTCCCGTGCAGCAGGCGGCCTTTACCTTGTCAAACGGGTTCTGTTATGTCGAACTCTTGCGGCGACGAGGGCTGGACGTGAATCGATTCGGACCGCGGCTCTCGTTCTTCCTCGATTGCGGGCTGGACATCGAATATGCGGTCCTCGCTCGGGTGTGCCGGAAGCTCTGGGCCATCGGGATGCGAGACGTCTTCAAAGCGGGCGATCGGGCGCAACTCTTCAGGCTCCATACCCAAACGAGCGGTCGATCACTGATCGCCATGGAGTTCAAGAACAACATCACCCGAACAGCAATCGAGCTGATGCTCGCATATATCAACGCCACAAACTCCTGCCACAGCAACAGCGCGGACGAACCCTTCACAACGCCGGCCGAGGAATACGTTCGGCTGGCCGCGCACGCCCAAGCCATCCTGCTCGAGGAAACCGGACTTTTCAAAACCATGATGAACACATTCGGCGGCAGTCCCGGAATGAGAATTCTCGAGCGGGAAGTCCAAAAGGGAATTCTGGCCGAGTTTCAGGAGATCGACCGTATCGGAGGAGTGATCGAGGCCATCGAACACCGATATCAGCGGAGCCAGATCCAGGAAGCGGCACACCGCTACGAACGCCAGGTGAACGACGGAACCCGATCGATCATCGGCTTGAATCGCTACTGGAACGAGAAGCCCGATCTTCCCGAACTGAAAGTGGTGCGCACACCCCGCTTCAAGAAGCATCTGCAGATCAGGCGGCTTCGCGAATTCAAACGCCGCCATGCCAAACACTCCGAACGGGCGCTCGATCATCTGGCGGCAGTCGTGGAAACCGGCGGGAGCGTCTTCGAGGAGTTGATTCGCACGGTGGAGCATTGCTCTCTGGGTCAGATCACCCGTCGTCTACAGGAAGTCGTCGGTCGCTACCGGCCGACGATCTAGTCGGCTGTAGATCCGGCTGGCCAAAGAAATGACTGAGCCGAAGTCTTCGCAATCGCGTGCCCTGTAGTGGCGGTCACAGACCGCCGCGACAGGCTCCAGAGTTATTCAGGAGCGGCGGGGTAGGCTCGTGGAAGGCATTGCTCAGGCATGGTCAATCGCCGCCGGCCCAAGCTTCAATACACCTCTCTCAGTCCTTGTCCTCCGAGCGATCGTCCAATACGGGCTGAACTCCCCCCTGGAGCGCGGAAATGCGCTCGGCAACTCCTGCAACGTCGTCTGCCGAGGCGTGGATTGTGAAATCGATCTTGGCGCCATAGGTCGCGCCCGGCGCGAGTTTGGGAACCCGGCCAAGCTTGCGTTCGATGCGCCGATTATTCGGAAAGCCGGTGCCGGGTTCCAAGCCGGTCACGTAGCCTTCGCCTTCGGCATTCGTGTTCTTCCAGAGCGCGACATACGGGAGTTCTCCGACCGCGAAGGCCATCGAGACCGCCTTGTCGCGCGCCTTGTTTTGCAGCATTATCAGAGCGTTCCCTTCCGCATCCGCCAAAGGGTGAATGCAGTAAACCTGCTCGATAAAGCCCGGCTGCGGCCCGCCGTAGTCCGCGTAACGCGCGACATCCTTTGCCGCATGGGAATTGAAAGGTGTGACCCTCTTGACGCCACCCGCAAAGGAGGCTCCCTCCTCGAGAAGCGGCGGTCCATAGTTGGCATGATAGAGGATCTGGAACTCCTGGTGATCAGAGCCTTGATTCGTGATCAAGTCCACGATCTGGAAACTGTCGGAACCCGGATCGGTGGAAATCTCCGTCTGCAGTTCGAGCTTCGGGCCATAAAACATGCGTTCGTCAACACGCCCTCGCACTCGAATGCGGTGCGGGGCCTCTGAATCGATTACAACTTCAACCTCGCTCGCGGGAATATTGGCGATCTTTCCGTGAAGGCTGAGGTCCATCGTGGCTTCGTCTCCAACATTGTTAATGAACCGGTCCACGCCGGGATGGCCGTTGTTCTCGAGCCCGCACCGAACCATCCACTCGTTGAATCCCTCGAGCCAGCCGAGGCCGCCACGACTCTGCAAGTTGATCAGCCTCGGATGAACCACTTCCTTGACCGGCGAATTCCAGCCCAGATAGACGTCGCCCATTTTCGCGGACAAAACGCCCATACCACGTGTCGGGCACACGGTGAAGGTCAGCCGCCCGTTGTCGACGACGATAGTGTCCACATCCTCCTGCTTGCCGCCGTGCAGCGTCACTTTCTTCACCGACCAGCCCGTCGCGCGGGAGCCGATGTCCGCAGCGGACACCTCCCAGGACCCCACCCGCAGGTTTCCGGTCACGCTCGTGAGGGTCTTCTTGCGAGGCCCGGGCCCGCCGTCGGCGGCGTCAAATGGCGATGAACTCTCTTTCATGGCTCCGCGACGCGTGGCGTCACATAAGTCAGTTAACCGGATAAACAGTGCCGTCCGGGGCCACTTTATATTGAGGTGTCGCCCCATCGCTCGAGGCTACAAATTCGCCGACCCGGCATGCACGCGTCAAAGCCTCGACAGGATCCCGTTGGACCGGACCTACGAGTCCATGAATAAGCGTCGCAAGGAAAGAGTCACCCGCACCGACCGTGTCCTTTACCGCGACTGGCCGACCGTCAACCCAATACCACTTGTGGCTGTCCAGCAGACCGGCGCCCCGCGCGCCCGCGGTCACGCAGAGCCTCTGACAGCGCACTTGGGTGGCATACTCGTTGGCAGCCTTCTCGAGAGACACTGTCGGATAAAGCCCATCGGTTACGACTTCCAACTCCTCATCGTTGAGTTTGATCAAGTCGGCGTGAACGGCCAAATTCCTGATGATGTCGGGATTATGAAAGGGCGGGCGCAAATTGACGTCATAAATCCTCAACCCTCCGACAACTCTTTGCAGAACGGTTGCCAATTTGGTCTGGTTGTGTTCGGAACGTTGAGCGAGGGTTCCGAACAGCAACGAAGCGCCTCGGCCTACCATATTGTGGACCTCTTCGTGCGGATCGATCCAATCCCAAGCCACGTCTTCCACGATTTCGTACTTCGCACTGCCGTCAGGTTGGATGTGGGCGCGCACAACACCTGTCTGCTTGTCTGGAAGAATGTTCACGAAACGAGTGTCCAAACCCCAATGCTCCAGCCGGCGAATCAACTCGTGTCCGAGAAAATCCGAGCCAACCGCCGTCACGGGATACGCGGTCAGTCCGAGTTTCTGCAGATGATAGGCGACGTTGATGGGAGCGCCGCCGGGGAAAAGCCCGCGAGGCAGACAATCCCAGAGAACTTCACCAAAACAAAGGACGGGGGGGGTGGCTGGTTCAGCCATAGGCCCGCGAAGATAAGCGCAACCTCAAGCTTCTGTAAACACCGATTTGATGCCTCGGCGACGTCGAAGTTCTTGAAATGGAAAATGCACTTTTGCAGACTGGTTTGAGCGGATTCCGGCGGAACAGGGAATCGACACGGATGTATGAATCAACTTATCGGTATCGATATCGGCGGGACACAGATCAAGATGGGGGCGTTCTCATCCGAGGGAGCACTTCTCACCCAGTGGACGCGCGAAACGGGTGACCGGCCGACGGACGGCGTGCCGGCATTTGCAGAAACCGTTCGCCAAATGCTCCATGAAGCGAACGCCGTGACGCAAACGCGCGTCGGGGTGGCCGCACCGGGCGTTCCAGCGAAGAACGGCCGGTCAATCGCGTATCAGCCTGGGAAAATGCACGGAATCGAAGGATTTGATTGGGGCGCTTTCCTCGAACGTGAGGTTCCTGTGCTCAACGATGCGCACGCCGCCCTGTTAGGTGAGGTCTGGCAGGGTGCGGCAAAGGGTGCCAGGGATGCCATTCTGCTGACTCTCGGCACGGGCGTCGGCGGCGCGATCCTCACCGATGGCCGCTTACTGAAGGGATCTTTCGGTCGCGCAGGGCACCTCGGCCACGTCTCGGTAACCGAGGGCACCGAGCGCAGCATTTTCGGAATGCCCGGCTCACTCGAAGCCGCCTTTGGAAACTACACCGTCCCGGATCGGAGCAAAGGACGCTTCGCCTCGACGCGCGCATTGGTCGAAGCACACTGCGCCGGCGATGCCGAGGCTACTGCCGTCTGGCAAAAGTCCCTTCGAACTCTCGCCCGCGCGATCGCATCGTTCATCAATATTTTGGATCCCGAAATCGTTATCATTGGAGGGGGCATAACCAAAGCGGGGCCGATCTTGTTTGAGCCGCTGGCCGGTTATCTCGACGACATTGAATGGCGTCCGGCAGGCCGTCGGGTCAGCATCGTTCCTGCGAGACTGGGAGAGTGGGCTGGCGCCTACGGCGCAGCGTGGAACGCTTTTCAACGAAACTAGGGCTGCCGCATTGTTGCAGGCTGCCGAAGAAGCCCGCCGCTGAGCGATGCGCCAAATGCTTGCTCAAGTCTGGCGTCGGCTTTGCAAAATGAACTTCAAGACCGATTGTCTCTCGTACATATTCTAGCTCCCCACGAGGGATCCCCCTATTCACCACCATTCCATGATTCCCATTCACCTCGTCGCGAACGGCGATCTCCGGATCGAAGCCAACCAGAAGTGCGAAGCCGCCCAGGCAGCGATGGAAAAGCAATTGATCGCTGCTGTCGAAAAGGAAGGTGCAAGCGTGAAGCGTGCCCATCCCTTCGATCCTGAAAAAAAACACGGCTTTATCGATAGTCAGAAGTACGGGATGCAAGTCTTCAAGACGATCCCCGCGGAGACCCCGCTGATCGTCGCTGAGTCGGTCTGGCAGTACAGTCACCATCTCCTGCACGGCCTCGTCTCCCATCGCGGACCGATCTTGACCGTGGCAAACTGGAGCGGAACGTGGCCTGGCCTGGTTGGCCTCCTGAACCTTAATGGCTCGCTGACCAAGGCGGGCGTCAAGTTCAGCACGTTGTGGAGCGAAAACTTCGACGATGACTTTTTTAGAAACGGCCTCAAAAAATGGCTCCGGAGCGGCAAGATCAAGCACGATTCGTCCCATGTCCGCCGACTCGCCGACGTCAAGATTCCCGCTCCCAGCGAGAAGGCCGGCAGGAAATTCGCGGCCGCCCTCAAGAAAGAAAAAGCGATCATGGGAGTTTTCGACGAGGGCTGTATGGGGATGTACAACGCCATAGTTCCGGACGAGCTTCTGCATGCCACGGGAATTTTCAAAGAACGGCTCAGCCAGTCCTCCCTCTATGCGAAGATGCTCACTGTCGAAGACGATGAAGCCCGGGGAGTTTACGAATGGTATCGCCGGAAGGGACTCAAGTTCTACCTGGGTAAGAACGAAGAGTCTGAGCTCACCGAGGCGCAAGTGCTTCAGCAGTGCAAAATGTATGTTGCAGCGCTGCGAATCGCGGACGAGTTCGGCTGCGCCACGATCGGAATTCAATACCAGCAAGGCCTCAAGGACCTGTGTCCGGCCTCGGATCTGGTCGAAGGCACCCTGAACAACGAGGACCGGCCGCCGGTCTTCCGCGAAGGAACCCGGCAGGAGCTCTACAAAGGGCAGGCGCTTCCACACTTCAATGAGGTCGATGAATGCGCGGGAGTGGACGGACTGGTGACGCATGGCCTCTGGCGTCAGCTCGGCTACGCACCGGAAAACACGCTCCACGATCTGCGTTGGGGCCGGCAATTTTCCGGCAAGGTCAACGGCAGGAAACTCGACGCCTACGTCTGGGTGTTTCTCATCTCGGGCGCCGCGCCTCCGGCACACTTTATCGGCGGCTGGAAGGGAGCCGAGAGTATGCGCCAACCGGCGATGTACTGGCGACTCGGCGGCGGCACCCTTCGTGGAATCAGCAAGCCAGGCTGGATCGTCTGGAGCCGCGTGGACGTCTCCGGAGGCGCGCTGAATTTTGACACCGGGCTGGCGGAGGTGTTGAGGCTCCCCGCCGAAGAAACCCAAGAGCGCTGGCGGCTCACGACGCCGGAATGGCCAATCATGCATGCCGTGCTCCAGGGAATCACCCGTGACCAGATGATGGGCAGACACAAGGCCAACCACATCCAGGTCGCTTACGCGCCCGACAAGGCTGCGGCACGGCGCGCGCTCTTCGCCAAGGCTTCCGCGATGGACGAGCTCGGACTGAACGTCTACCTCTGCGGAGAGATTTGAAAGTGAGCGACTTTGGGGAAATAACTCGAGCGCTCGTTAATCTCTCGCGCGATTTGGGAGCCGAACACCGTGGGCTCGCAATTCTCGGCGAGGGAAATGCCTCAGCGAGAATCAGCGGCGAGACCTTTATCGTCAAGGCCAGTGGAAGCAGCCTTGGGACGCTCACCGAGCAGGATCTGACCGAGTGCCGGTTCGCGCCGCTTCTGGCCATGCTTGATCGGGACGATCTCAGCGACAAGGACGTCGACGACGAGCTCTTCGCATGCCGCATGGATCCCTCCGCTAAAAAGCCTTCCGTCGAAGCCCTCTTTCACGCCTATCTCCTCAGTCTGCCCGATGTTAACTTCGTCGGTCACACGCACCCCGTTCACGTCAACCAGATTCTCTGTTCGTCGCGGGCGCGCGAACTCGTGGCAAAAAAGCTCTTCCCCGACGATATCGTCTGCTGCGGACCGGCGTCCGTATTCGTGCCTTACACCGATCCCGGATTGAAGCTTTCCCAAGTGATCCGAAGCGAGACGGAGCAGTTCATCGAGGACCTCGGAATCCAACCGCGCGTG
>DASTFP010000240.1:0-5786 GCA_035719865.1 Terrimicrobiaceae bacterium
GACCCGCAATTGAAGGGAGGTTCCGGTGCGTACTGCATGTAGAGCTGGATTCTTTGCGCCACTTCGTCGCCGCGCAGGATCGCAGCGACTCGAAGAGCAGCGTCGATCCCGGAGGTGACCCCTGCCGCGCAGACCAGGGAGCCATCCTCGACGACGCGGGCATCAACGGGCAACGCCCCAAAGAGCGAGAGGAGATGTTGAGAGGCCCAGTGAGTAGTCGCCCGCTTGCCCTCGAGCAAACCTGCCGCACCGCAAAGAAGCGCGCCGGTGCAAACCGAAAGGATCACTTTCGAAGCCGCCGCCTGATGGCGCAGAAAATTCAGAACTTCTTCGTCTTCCATCAGCGCGTTTACGCCATTTCCTCCCGGCACTAAAAGGACATCCAATTGTGGTGACTCCGAAAAGCTCAACGTGGGCGTGAGAATCAGTCCTCTGACGTCGCGAATCGGCTCCTTCGTCCTCGCGATCACATGGAAGGCGGAATCCGGTACGCGGCTCAGAACCTCAAAAGGACCCGTTAAATCCGCCTGATCCATGTCGTCGAAAACGAACCCTCCGATGTTCAAAGATTCGGTTTGGGACATTGCGCTTCGTGAGCCCGCCGATTCTAGCTTCGATCAACGCTGTATTTCCCGGCGCCGATGAAAATGAGGCTGAAGAACAAAATCAGCATCTCCGCAGGCCTCGACCATTCGATAAACTGAGAACTCGTCTTGTAGAAGAAGATCGTGGCCACGATGAAGTTCAATGTCATCAGAATCGACACTGGACGGAAACAGAACCCGATGATCAACAGCACGCCGCCCAACGTTTCCACCATGGCCGAAGAGAATCCCCAGAATACCGGAAAGAAATTGACGCCGAGCACGCCCATCGCCTTGCCCAGTTTCTCCCACTGCACTATGCCCCCGGCAAGTTTCGGCCAGCCGTGAAAGATCATCATTGTCCCGATCCCAAGACGCAAAAACAGCAGCCCGATATCTCGGTATTGGGAAAGCCACGTGAGCATTATGGGAAAGTGATAGGTGACGACTCCGCAGTGACAAGAGGAATCCGAGATAGCATCCGTTCGATATTGACCGTTCGCCGAAGGAGGACCGTGTTCTCATTTTTGGCGGCGCGAAAAGTTGACGAGAAACGGAGATGTGGTAGTTTGGCCGTCCCTTGCCTCTTGGAGGCTTTTGGCTCGCCGAATCGAGCGGGCCGTGGGGAGGTGCCATTTTTTCCGCTCCGGCGTAATAGCCTCGGGATGATAGCCCCGTCCGGTGAGATCCCGGGGGGGCGGAAATAATGGCATCTAGCCCCCGCGGAAACGGCGCGTGCCCGCAGCCCGCTCCCAGGTGCTTGTTCCGGAGAAGGCTTGAATCTTGTCCGACTCGTCTCTTTCCTTCTGCTCTCTGCTGGCAAGAACCGGCCGCAGGTTGGACAGAGTCTTGAGTGCGTTGAACCAGAATGGCGCCCCAAGGCTTAGCAGCGCTGCGCTGGCAAGCGTCCCCCAAAGATGCGACCACCCTAAAGTTGAATAATCGTACCAGGGAGTCGGATAAGGATCCGGAATGAGCTGAAACGCGAGATTCTCCTTCCACATCGCCTGCAGATTGTCCGCCGCTTTCAGAAGGGCCGCCTGCGGCACCAGTGCGTCATACTCTTGCCGATACTTCTCGGCGTCCTGAATGTTGGCGGCTTCCAGACGGGTGGACAGCCACTTTTGCGCGCCGCTCAAGTCCGCAAATCCCGGCGGCTCACCGAGTGTGGACAACTCGGTTTTATGAGCGTCAATCAAGCTCCTCATGGCTTGGGTGTAGGCGGTCGGCGCACCCTCAACCGAAGGCACGAGAATTTCGTCAGCCCGATTTGACAACGCATCGGCGCTGGCGATCAACCGTGACCGCATCTCGGCGTCCGCCGAAAGTCGAACGAGGAGTTTCTGTGCGTCCAGATGCAACGCGAAAGCAACGACCACGGAAAAAACGATCGTCCAGACGCGCGTTTGCGTCACAAATCTTTGCGAGACCCGATCCATCATCGCGTCGAACCAGCGGTCGATGTTGCCGGTGAACTGCCCGACCGATTTCATCAGCTGCGCAATGAGCTGATCGGCCTTCGCTGAATCCTCCCCGAGGACCTTCTTGATCTCCGACGCGGCTAGCATTAGTTCAGCCGCTGGCTTTTGATTCAGTTGCTCAAACGATTTGAGCAGAGCCGCCCGCCACGGCTCGGCGCTGCGCGGAGCGGACACGCCTTCGGTGCCGGGTGAGTCCTGCGACTTGCCGTCCTGCGCAGCCTGCGCCAGCGTTTGCAGAATCTCTATGAATTCCTCCTTGCGGATCGCGGAGGCCAATTTCCATCGGCCCAGCAACTTGAAACCCATCCTTGAGAGGGTGGAATCTGAGATCAAGGGATGATGCAGGACGTGCTCGGTGATGGTTGCGGCGTAGGCCTTAAGGCTGGGATCGAGCTCTTTCAGCAAAGTTTCGATACCCCAACGAAGGTTGGTGCCGCGCAATCCAAGGAAGGCGGAAACCACTTGTGTGAACACGGTGACGAGCAGGCTGACGCCCGCGAGGATCACCACGAAGGCGATGATGGTATCAAGACGCTCGAGTATCATAGGCTGCTTTCTTGTTCAGCTAATGCTGTGCGGTTGATGCTAGCGGGTTCTCGGCGTGAGATCCAGAGCGCTAAACCGGGTTCCCGCGGACCGGGGGTCTCCTTGCGGCTCCAGGTTCCCGAGTCCACTGTAACCATGATGATATGATAGCCGCAGCTTCGGTATCCATTACAACCGGTTGTTGATGGGCTCGTCCTTCGTGATACAACTGACTTGTCACGGCGATCTGACCGGCTTTCTGCCCTCGAGAATGCGCGGTAAGTTTCCCATCGTTCGGCTATTGCGCGAAAAGACAGCGGTGAAGGATGTAATCGAAGCCTGCGGAGTTCCGCATCCGGAGATCGACCTGATTGTGGTTTCGTTCGCGGATGCAGCAAATTCGGTTTGCGTCGATTTTCGCTGGCAGGCGGCGGGTCCCAGTCGAATCGATGCCTACGGCTTCCCCGCTCCGGCGGACATCTTTCCGTCCGCCCCGCGCCTGCAGACACCGCATTTCGATCGCTTCGTCACGGACGGCCATTTGGGAAAGCTTGCCCGCAACCTTCGCCTCCTGGGCTTGGACACAGTTTACGCCCGTGACGCCGATGATCGCCGCCTGCTGGAGGTCATGGCCTCGGAAAATCGCGCGCTGCTTACGCGGGATCGACGCCTGCTCCGGCATTCGGTCGTGAGGCACGGATTTTGTCCCCGCTCGGCGGACCCCGAGCAGCAGACCGAGGAAGTCCTGCATCGTTTTGGATTGCTCGGCTCGCCCGGCGCGCTCGCCCCGTTCAACCGCTGCCTCGAATGCAATGGGCTGCTTGAGTCTGTCCCGAAAGCCGCTGTCCTGGAGCGACTGGCCGGGGAGCCACTCACCTTGCGCTACTATGACAACTACAGGATCTGTTCAAAGTGCCGCCGGATTTACTGGGCAGGAACGCATTTCGATAAACTCGTCAGCCGCGTATCCAGATTTGTTGGGCATTGACCGAGGGAGCGCACGCGGCTCACCCTGTCGCCCACGCGACGTCCCCGGACCCGAGGAGGCGAAGTTTCGTTCGCGTGAGTTTCAATCCGGCGCTATGACTTTTGACCGTGCCCGATTTCTCGCCCCGTGTTTATCTCGCCGGTCCGGACGTTTTCTTTGCAAACGCCCTGCACCTCGCCAGGAGACGGCAAGATTTCCTCACCGGGCTGGGAATGGAAGGGGTTTTCCCTCTTGACACTCAGCAAGCGGCCCCAAACCTCCCAACCGACGCTCAGACCATCTTCAAGGCGAACCGCGAACTGATCGATTCCTGTCGCGCCGTGCTGGCAAACGTTACTCCCTTCCGGGGCCCGTCCGCAGACGTTGGAACGGCTTGGGAAATGGGCTATGCGACCGGCCAGGGAAAACCGGTCGTCGCGTATTCCGATGATCTTTCCGTTTATCGAGAGAAAGTCTTTCGCGGCGGTTGGTCCACCGCTCCTGCCGAAGCTCGGGACAACGATGGCAACGAGATCGAGGATTTCGATGGCACCGACAACCTCATGCTCACCCAGTCGGTCATCGCAATTTGTGCAACATTCGAAGAGGCAGCGGCTGCACTGAAGCGTTTCCTCGCCGGATAGCCCGAAGTTTCCCCTCTTCGGAGCCGATCGCAAAGGCGTCGCCCGGAACGGTCACCAAGGCGCCCGCTGCGCCCTGATCGCGGAGATCGTAGAGCCGAGATTCGTTTCGGTGGCCACAGGGTTAATTCGGGCGACCGCCATAAAGAGCGCGTCGACGATGCCAAGTTGCGCCACGCGAGCCGCGGCGGTCTCGCCCGTCAATGGGCATTCGTCGGCAGAGGCGGAAAACGCAAAGTTGGCCTCCAGCGGAAGTACCGAAGAGGAGCGATTAGTAATGGCTATCACCATGGCCCCGTTCCTCCGGGCCTGCCGCACCGCATCGAGGACGGTCAGGTTCTGCCCGGAAAATGAGAAGGCCACCGCGACGTCGCCCTTTCGCAGCAAAGACGCCGACATCGACATCATGCACCCGTCATCGAATACCGAAGTCCGAATGCCAATGCGCAAGAACTTAAACGCCGCATCGCGTGCCACCTGGGCGGAGCTCCCAACCCCGTAGAGATCTCGTTGCCGAGCGCGCCAGATGCACTCGGCGGCTCCCTCCAGCCTCTCGAAACAGGAGCCCGAGAATGTCGTTCCCAACGCATTCATGGAGCTACGACATGCCTTCTCCACAATGTCCGCCGTGGTCTTATAACTGGATAATTCCTGGCGTATTTCTCTTAAGGGAAACCGGTTGTGCTCAGCGAGCGCAGCCCGGAGAGAACGAAAACCGTCGAAGCCAAGCTTTTTGGCGATCTTGACCACCATCGCTTGCGAAACCTTTGTCTCGGATGCGACGACCTTGAGCAAGGTTCGGTCGTCGATCAAATGCTGACTGACGAGAGCAGAAATAACGCGAGCCTCTAGTGCCGTTAGATCCCCCAGTCGTTCGCGAATGCGGAAGCCAACCGGCTTTCCATTGGCCCCTTTCCCGGTTGCCCCGCCAGGCCATACCCCATCGCGCAAAGCGATACCGTGCCCTGTAACCGGCTGCCGGCTGGGTGGCCCGCTTCGCACCGCATAACTCGCAGGTCCCAAAAGAGTGTCAAAATGCGTGGAGGTCATAAACGCATGTGTTAAATCGTTTAATTTAATTTAATGTCAAGGTATTTTAAATTACTTTTAACTTTTGCAATTGCTTTGAATTCTTGTCTTGGAGAGAATGCTGGCATGCCGGGCAGGGCGAAGAGAACTGACACTCCGACGATCTACGACGTGGCCAGGGTCGCGCGGGTCTCTACCGCCACGGTATCCAACGTTCTCCGAGGAAGCCGTTATGTGCGCCCGGACCTCGAGAAGCGCGTTCGAGAGGCGGCCGCGGCCCTCGGCTACAGTCCCAATCGTGCGGCCAGAAATCTCCGCGAGCGGCGCTCCCGGACGATTGGCGTCGTGGTGCCGGACATAACCGTGGGTTTGTTCCATGGAATTGTTCAGCGCATTGAGCAGCGGGCGGTGTGCACCGACTACCAGATCGTCTTGGCTGACACGCAGGAGGACTTTTCGTCGGAGCGCGAACGAATCCTGGCCCTGGTCCGGCGGCAGATCGATGGTTTGATCGTGGTCCCGTGCCGCGACGACTCGCCAGTGCTTGCCGACCTAAGGG
>DASTFP010000241.1:0-3854 GCA_035719865.1 Terrimicrobiaceae bacterium
TGGTGGTAAGTGAGGTTTCCCAGGACTCCGAAGAGCGCGAAATCGCTGAAGACCGGGTCGTCGTCGAAGAGAAACGGCCTGTTGGCCAAGGCCAGGTCAAACGGCGAAAGAAGCCGCTCGGCTTCGGCCTGCAGCAACGGCCGCTCCCGCTCCCAGCGTTCCTCGCATCCGGGGCCGAATTTCCTCTCCTTGTGACGAAGCACCATGGCGCGTTCGATGGGATCTTGAATTTCGCGAACGTAGTGCGGGTCAACAAGCTTGAAGGTGATGCTTTCGACTTCGTTCTCGATGTAAGGGATCACGATGCGTTGCAAGCCCTCCCAGCGCGGCGGGAACAGCCTCCCGCCACCGAACTTCCGATCAACGTAACGCGCCACATCAATGGAGGATGGCGATGATTCGAAGACGACTTCCACGTCATCGGAGAGCACCGGCACCTGATAATAGGCCCCCTTGGTAAGTTCGATGACTTCCCGACGGTCGCCATTCGAGACGTTTCGCGTTGCGTAGGTCACGCCGAGCGCGCCGAGGGCGCGAGTGATGGGTATGCAATAGGGGCTGTGTTCGAGCTGGTAGACGGTGAGGTGCATAGGAGTCTAACGGGTCGCGGATGAAAATTTTTCGTGCAGATATCGCGCAAAGAGACTACCGAGCCCTTTTGCCAAAATCGAACACTACATGCCGCGGGAGCGTTTCTTCAAAATTGGAACCGACAGTCTGAATTTTAGACTGCTTGCTTCCTCGGACGCCCCGGCGCAGCTTCTTTTCGGTCCGAGATTTCAAAATGCAAAGCATCGCTGCGCCCGCCTCGTCGAATTGCAGGCCGTCGGCTTCAACCACGACGACCACCACGGCAACAAATACACCGGAACCAACCCCGGCGGACTCCTGCGCTATCTAAATCATACCCGTTCTCGAAACGCGCTGGGCCCCGTTTGGGAAATTCAGCAGGCCGGTGGCGGCCTCATCGCGACTTCCTACTTTCAGTTCCTGGGGAAGTTGCCAGCCTGCCGGACTTGGACGGTGGTCGAGAACGCCGGACCGCAGGTGATAACCCTTGAGTATGTGAGCTCCCTGGCGCTCTTCGGTCTTTCCCAAGGCGACTCGGGCTTGTGGCAGGAGAAGATGCGTCTTCATGTCGCCGACAATTCCTGGTGCGCGGAGTGCCAATGGCGTTCCGGCAGCCTGCGGGATTTTGGATTGAGCGCGGCTTACCGGGACGGAGAGGGAAGCGGATTTTCCACAAATCGCATCGCGATTTCCAGCCAGGGAACCTGGTCGACCGTCGAGCATCTGCCCATGGGTGCACTGGAGAACACGAAAACGGGAACAACTGCCTGTTGGCAGATCGAGCACAACGGCTCGTGGCATTGGGAGGTCAGCGACGTGGCTCACGAACTCCTTCTCCGCGCTTCGGGACCGACCTATCGCGAAGGGCATTGGAACAAAAGACTCTCGCCCGGAGAAAAGTTTGAATCGGTGCCTGTCACTTTCGCTCTGGTCAGCGGCGGACTGGAAGCCGCACTGGGAACGCTGACCGGAGCCAGAAGACTTATTCGGCAGCCGCATCCGGACACAGACTCACTCAAGGTGATCTTCAATGATTACATGAATTGCCTCTGGGGAAATCCGACGACGGAAGCGTTGATTCCCGTTATCGAAAAGGCGGCGGAAATTGGCGCTGAGTACTTCGTGATCGACGCTGGTTGGTATGCGGAAATCGGCGAGACATGGTGGGACTCTGTGGGCGCGTGGCAGCCTTCCGTGACGCGGTTTCCCTTCGGCTTCGCGGATGTCATCCAGCGCATCCGCAAGAAGCAAATGATCCCGGGCCTTTGGCTCGAAATCGAGGTCATCGGCATCAACTGCCCGCTGGCGCGTGAACTGCCCGACGACTGGTTCTTCCTTCGCGAGGGCAAACGTGTCATCGACCACGGGAGGTATCAGCTCGATTTTCGCAATCCGGAGGTGCGTGCCCACGCGGACCAAATCGTCGAACGGCTGATTCGGGAATTCGGCATCGGTTATCTGAAAATCGATTACAACATCAACGCGGGGCCGGGAACCGACCACGAGTCCGACGCGCCTGGGGATGGGTTACTCGAACACAATCGGGCGTATCTCGGTTGGGTCAGGGGCGTCTTTGCCGCTCATCCGGAACTTGTGATCGAGAATTGTTCCAGCGGCGGTCTGAGGATGGATTACGCGCAGCTTTCGGTTCATAGCATTCAATCGGTTTCGGATCAGACCGACTATCGCCTCAACGCGATTATCGCGGCCGCTTGCGCGTCGGCGGTTACCCCCGAGCAAGCGGCGATCTGGACTTATCCTTTGAAGGACGCTGATGAGGAGCAGACGATCTTCAACATGGTTAGCGCATTACTGCTGCGAGTTCACCAGAGCGGGCACCTTCACGAACTCTCCTCTTCGAGCTTGCAACTGGTGAAAGAGGGCATTGCCTTATACAAACGCATTCGGTCCGACATTCCCAAGGGGCTTCCCTTCTGGCCGCTCGGATTGCCGCGCTTCGGTGACGGCTGGGCGGCCTTCGGGCTTGATTGCAGCAATTCAGCCTACCTGGCGATTTGGCGACTGGACGACCGAAGCCGCAGTGTGACTGTTTCCCTGCCTCCGGGAACACGAAGGCAGACGTTCGAATGCATCTATCCGGTGTCGCGGTCTCCCAAAGTGTCCTGGTCCGGCGGCAAGGTAATCATCAGCCTGCCGGGAGAATACACCGCCCGGCTTTTCCGCTTCAGGAAAGCGGCAGGCCGATGACCGCTCCACCGTCATCCCCACGGCCTGGCGCAACGAACCGAGCGTCCGGCATGCCGGTGCGCCTTTCAGGGACCGAGGCCGCTAAAATCCATCACCATGTCGTACGGTGTTAGTATAGCTGCGGCGGATCTCCCTTGCTCTCAACAACACTGGAAACATAGCCTTCCCATTTTCTAATTACTTGTCCCCATTCACCGGAGTGCAAGTAGCTCTGTGCCGGGTTTGACAAGTCAAATTCGGGCATATAGGTGCCGATCACTCCTTTTTCAAGAACGCCGTCAGCGATCACGCCCTTTTCACGAAGTATCAGCACGGGAAAACCAATTTGAAATGCCATGGCAGGTTCGATCTGCGAGTAAGGACTTGTCAGCCACATTCCGTCGAGTCTGTACTCGTCTTGGGTATTCGGTTTCCCCAGCCCGGATTCTATTTTTACCCTTCGGAAGGCAATTGTTATCAATCCATTGGACTCCAGCATTAGACGACGAATCGCCTTGAGAGGAGCATCCATGTCGTAATCTGTAACACCAAGCGTTCTCGGCTCGAGTCCGCGACTTTGCAAATATGAGCTAAGTTCGCCGATAAAGCTCTGTTGTTCCGCGCTAAAGGGCTTCGGGTAACTGAGAAATACCGACGTTTTCATTGAGCAATCAATCTCAGGTCGAGGCAAAAATTAACTAACACGAAATGCTTGCCGCTTGCTATCCCTCTTTTTGGACCCACTTCCATGAACCGTCGGAACCGGGCGCTTCGATCCACTCACCTTTGAAGGAGCGGTTGCGCCACAGCTCGGCCTGTTTGGCTTGGATTTCAGGGAGGGAAGTCTTCTCGCCCTCCGCGAGCGATTTCATCAACTGCATGCGATCGGCATTCTCTTCCTCGACCGTGACGCGGACGTAGTCCCCATACTCACCTTCGGGCTTCATACGGATAATGAGCAGCCCGTCGCGACTCTCGCCGACGAACCGTTCATTCTTGAACTGCTGAATCTCTCCCATTCGATTTTTGCGGCGCGCCTCTGGATCTTGCGCGGCCGGCGTTGCCTGCGGTGCTGCCGGTTTCTTGGTTGTGGGCGA
>DASTFP010000242.1:0-21554 GCA_035719865.1 Terrimicrobiaceae bacterium
AACGCGTGAACTGCGCAATGTTCAGAGCTCGTTTCCCAAGCGCCACTTCCTGTCCGGGATGAGGCGATCTTGGGATTCGGACAGCCGTTCGAGTGCGGTCGCAGTCGCCATCACACCCATGGCTTTGGAGCGCGGGACGCGGGCTGGCCTTCAAGAGAGCGGGTAGCAGGCGTGGCGCTCCCGTCCTTTATTCCGTCCTTCCGACGCGACGATGACAGTTCCGATACAGCCAGGTCTCGTTGGGATTCCGAATCACTCTTGAACGTCGATCGGACAATGAGTGCGCAAGCAACGAGCAAATCTAAGGAGAAAGACCGAGTCGGCGTCGCGCCCAGCATCGTTTGGTTTGAAATTCCGGCGGACAATTTGGAACGAGCGAACCGGTTCTACGGGGCGCTTTTTGACTGGAGGATAGAGCCATTTCCGAGCCGGAAAGACTATTGGCACATCGACACCGGCGGCCGTGAAGACACGCCCGATGGCGGGTTGATGGCGCGCTGCCATCCGCAGCAGACGATCACCATTCATGTAAACGTGAAATCGGTGGCGAACTCCATGGCCAAAGTCGAGAAACTCGGCGGCAAGGTCTGTGGGCCGAAGATCGCTGTTCCAGGCCGCGGTTACTTCGCCATCTGCCAGGACACCGAAAACAACACCTTTGCTCTCTGGGAGCGGGACGAGAATGCAAAATAGATTCCCCAAAAGCGAAAACCAGTTTGGATATCACTTATAGCGAAATAGGAGGAAGTTGCCATTGCGGCGGGGTTCGGGTTGAAGCTGACTTGGACCTGAGCGAGGGCACCTTCAAGTGCAACTGCGAAATTCGACACCTGTAAGACGATCGCCATCGGTCGGGCCGCTACGTCCTTACCGCTGGCCCTGATTTAGAAGTCTGCGGGGAAAATTGTCCCGACGAAGACTCTTCGTTCGTCGAAGAGGTAGAGCAGAAAAGCAAAGAGACCTATGGAATTAAAAACAAGCACCGGCGGAGCCGGCGCGGCGAACTCGGCGCCCCCTGAGGGGATGCACACCATAACGCCGCATCTGGTTGGCGCGGGCGCGGCGCAGGCGATCGAGTTTTATAAGGAAGCGTTCAATGCAGTTGAGATCTCCAGGCTGCCGGGCCCGGACGGCAAGCTTATGCATGCTACCGTGCGAATTCAGGATTCGGTGGTGATGCTCGTCGACGAAATGCCCGAATGCGGCTCGCTCGGCCCGACATCACTCAAGGGCTCGCCAGTTACCATCCACCTCTACGTCAGGGACGTGGACGCGGTAATGAAACGGGCCGTGCAAGCTGGCGCCAAAATCACAATGCCGCTCGAGGACACTTTTTGGGGTGATCGCTACGGTAGGCTGGGGGATCCCTTCGGTCATCAGTGGTCGCTTGCCACCCACACTCGCGATGTTAGCCCTGAGGAAATGCAGAAGGGCGCGGAGGAAATGTGCCGCCAGGAGGCACACACGCTCTGACGGCTCCTGTCCATTTTTATGCGCACGCTCTTTTCAGTCCACGCATTGATCTGGGGCGGCCATTGGTTGCGTGAATCACGACTGCGAGCGATTATTTTTCCTCATAACGAAAAAGCACCCACTCCAGGAGCGTCATGAAATTCTTCTTTTCAGCGTCCCGGGAATGGAAACCATGACCAACAAGGACCCAACTATGAGCATCGATACGCAATCCTCCGAATATTTGCTCCTGTTTCGGAGCACAGACTGGGACAAGGATCTTTCCCCTCGCGACTTGCAGAGAATAATGAGCGAAACGATGGCGTGGTTCGATGGAATACGCCAGCAAGGCAAGTATAGAGGCGCTCAGCCGCTGTTCGGGGAGGGCAGGACTGTATCGGGCAAGAAAGGGCGAACCGTAGCGGATGGTCCCTTTGCTGAATCCAAGGAAGCGGTCGCCGGCTATCTTCTACTGGCCGCGAGCGATATGGAAGAAGCTGTTCAGATCGCCAAGGGCTGGCCGCTGCTGGAATTCGGTGGGACCGTCGAGATTCGGCCCGTGGCCCCGGAGTGCGCGAGCTTCGCCCGAATTCGCGAAGAAATGTCTCATGCCACAGCTTGAGCACGCGGACCGGGAACTGGAAGACGGCGGGCCCCTCGCAGCGGAAAACGTTTCTCGCCTCGCGGATCATCTCTTTCGTCACGAATCCGGAAAGCTGGTTTCCATCCTGACGAGCATCTTCGGGATCGAGCGTTTGCAAATGGCGGAGGACGTGGTGCAGGAGGCCATGGTTCGAGCGCTTCAGACGTGGCCTTATTACGGCGTTCCAAAGAATCCGCCGGCGTGGCTGATGCAGACTGCGAAGCATCTCGCGCTGGACTTGTTGCGGCGCGAGAAGGTCTTTCGCGGAAAGCAGCCGGAAATAGTCGCCTTCATCGAGCAACGGCTGACCGGCCCACAGGCTACCGAGCCGACTTTGTTTGATGACGAGATCAAGGACAGCCGTCTGCGGCTGATGTTTGCATGCTGCCATCCGTTTCTCGCCGGGGAGGCGAAAACGGCATTGGCGCTAAAGATTCTTTGCGGATTCGGGCCCCGGGAAATCGCCAGCGCCTTTCTGACGACGGAAGCCGCGATAATGAAGCGGCTCACGCGTGCCCGCCAGCGGCTCCAGGAACAAAAGGTTGCCTTCGAGATCCCTTCGGGAGGAGACCTTCCCGCCCGTTTTGATTGCGTGCTGCAAATCCTCTATCTGTTCTTCAACGAAGGCTACAAAGCGTCGAGCGGCGAGAGCGTCGTCAGGAATGAACTCTGCGCGGAGGCCATTCGCCTGGCTGGCCAGCTTGTGACGCATCGCGCCGGCGACCAACCCCGCACCCACGCCCTGCTCGCGCTCATGTTGTTGAATGGCGCCCGGCTTTCCTCCCGCGTCGACGAGCAGGGAAATATCCTCCGCCTCGAGGAACAGAACCGCTCGCGTTGGAGCCGTTCGATGATCCAGCGGGGAATGGTGCATCTTCGCCTCTCGGCTCAGGGAAACCAGGTGAGCGAATATCATCTTCAAGCGGCAATCGCAGCCTGCCATTGCATGGCGCCGGATTATGAGTCAACGGATTGGCGGCGGATTCTCTCGCTTTATGACCGGCTTACCGAGCTCAGCGATTCCCCGGTGATCGCATTGAACCGCGCGGTGGCCGTGGCCAAAGTGCATGGCCCCGGTAAGGGCATCGAAGCGGTCGAGGCCATCCTCGACCGTCAGCAGTTGGACTCCTATCATCTTCTCCATGCGGTTCTCGGCGAGTTCGAGGCGCAACGGAACCGGTTCGAAACGGCCGCCGGCCACCTTCGCAAAGCGCTCCGGCTCACCGAGGTGACATCCGAGCGATCCTTTCTCGAGAAGAAGCTCCGGGAGTTCGAGGAACAGGCGTCATAACGTCGCGCTGAAGACTTCGGCAGGGCTCGAGATTCGCTGGCCATTGGTCTTTGGAGAACCGGCGCGCGGTGGGCCGTGCTCTTTTCCGCGGCGGGGAAGTTTGCGTGACGCTCCGAATCATTCACGGGTCGGTTGCGTCCTCCCCGCTCTACCTATCCCCGCCCGGTGACCCGCCTGCCAAAGGCTTCGCGGCGTTTGATGGGAGCATTTCGATGATCACCTCAAAGAACCGAATGGCGATCCAATCCTTGCCGTGATAAATTTCTGTTGATCTCGTCGCTAACCCCGGTTCCCCAATCCCCCAATCTAGGAA
This sequence comes from Terrimicrobiaceae bacterium, assembly GCA_035719865.1. Taxonomy (GTDB): domain Bacteria; phylum Verrucomicrobiota; class Verrucomicrobiia; order Chthoniobacterales; family Terrimicrobiaceae; genus DASTFP01. Next base: position 3,700 of record DASTFP010000242.1, read on the forward strand.
AGATCTAGTATGAAATTCTTGAAGGCTCTGGCACTCGGTGTCGCGTTGTCGCTCACCGTCGCAAGTAGCTCGGCTTCAGCCGAGACGACCAAAATCGCACTCCTCGTAAAGAATCTTGGCAATGGATTCTTCGATGCAGCCCACAAAGGCGCGCAAGAAGCTGCAAAGGAATTGGGCGATGTCGAGGTTATCTATACAGGACCGACGCAAGCAACGCCGGAAGGTCAGATCGACATCATCAACTCCTTGGTGGCGCAGGGGGTCAATGCGATCGCCGTGTCGGCCAACGATGCCGATGCACTTGTGCCGGCACTCAAAAAGGCTATGGAGCGCAACATCACGGTCATCTCGTTTGACTCAGGAGTCGCCAAGGAAGGCCGCCAGATGAATCTTCTCGCTTCGGCGACGGACCTAATCGGCAATCAATGCCTCAAGATGGCATCGGATCTTCTTAACAACCAGAAGGGCGACGTCGCCATCCTGTCGGCGACCTCAACGGCAACAAATCAGAACGCTTGGATCGAGGTGATGAAGAGAGACGCGGGAAAATACCCGAACGTCAATCTGACAACGGTCGTCTACGGGGATGACAAACAGGACAAGAGCTATCGAGAGGCCGAGGGCCTCATCAAAAGCAATCCGAACCTCAAGGTAATCATCGCGCCAACTACCGTCGGCATTGCAGCCGCCGCGCAGTTCGTCGAGGACAACGGCCTTGTGGGCAAGGTGCTCGTCACGGGGCTTGGGCTGCCCTCCGAGATGATCAAACACGTTAAGTCGGGCGCGGCGCCGGCGTTCGCGCTGTGGAACCCGATCGACCTTGGCTATGCAGCGACGACCATTGCCTACAACCTCGCCACGGGCAAGGAAAAGGCCAAAGCCGGCGGCGAACTCAGCATGGGCAAGCTCGGCAAGGTCAAGCTCGACGACGACCTGTCGGGGCCGATGGCGCCACCTTTCGTGTTCGACGCAAAGAACATTGAGGAGTTCGCCAAGGTCTATTGAGGCAACCCTTCCGGAGGCGGCAATCGTTGGCCCCCTTTTTTTTGCCTTGTGTCGCCGCTGCAAGGCTGGACTGCTGCCAAGGCGACGCCTGAGATAGATTTGTCGTCGACGCATCTTGCATGCTACGTCTGAAAGTTCATTCACGATGAGAGAGACCGCAGTCAGCCCGATCCTCGATGCAATCGGAATTTCGAAGTCGTTTCCCGGCGTGAAAGCCCTCGATAGAGTGGACCTCAGGCTCTATCCGAGCACAGTAACGGCGCTCATCGGCGAAAACGGCGCTGGCAAATCGACTCTTGTGAAGATTCTGACCGGCGTCTGCGCACCTGATGCGGGTCGCGTCGTGCTCAACGGTAAAGACATTGCCATTCCGGACGCCGAAGCCGCTTTCCATCTTGGAATCACCGCGACACACCAGGAGACCGTCTTGTTCGACGAGCTCACCGTCGTCGAAAATGTCTTCATGGGTCACCCTGTCCGAGGACGCCTTGGTTTTCTCGACTGGAAGCCGATGCGGGCGCGCACCAAGACGATCCTTGAGGAACTCGAAGTTGAAATCTCTCCCGACACGCGCCTTCGGGATCTCGGGATCGCGCGCAAGCACCTCATCGCCATCGCTCGGGCACTGTCGGTCGATGCCAAGATCGTCATTATGGACGAGCCTACAGCCTCCCTGTCCCACAAGGAAGTCGAGGAGCTTTACACGATCATCGGCAAGCTGAAGCGAGAGGGCAAAGCGATCCTTTTCATCAGCCACAAGTTTGAGGAAATCTTCCGCATCGCCGACCGCTACGCGGTTCTGCGCGACGGCCAATCGGTCGGTGAGGGTTTAGTTAGCGCGGCAGCCCCCGCAAGCCTCATCTCGCTGATGGTCGGGCGAAGAGTCGACCAAATCTTCCCCAAAGCCATTGCTCGACCCGGCGAGACGATTTTCTCCGTGGAAGGGCTGTCGCATCCGACGGAATTTGCAGATATATCCTTTGATATTCGAAAGGGGGAAATACTTGGCTTTTACGGCCTCGTTGGCTCGGGCCGAAGCGAAGTTATGCAGGCGCTCTTCGGCGTCACCAGCGTTTCGGCCGGCACAGTCAGACTCGATGGCAAGCCAATTTCCGTGCGCAAACCCGCCGACGCAATCGACAAAGGCATAGTCTATGTTCCGGAGGAACGCCAGCGACAGGGAGTCGTCCTGGCGCTCCCCGTCTTCCAGAACATCACTCTGCCGTCACTTGTTCGCCTTGCGCGGAATGGTTTTCTCGATCTTGCCAGAGAATTTGATCTTGCACGCCGCTACGCCAGCAGACTTGACCTCCGTGCCACGAGTCTTAGCCAGGAAGTGGGCACGCTTTCCGGCGGAAACCAGCAGAAGGTAGTTGTTGGTAAGTGGCTGGCAACCGAGCCGCGGGTGATCATACTCGACGAGCCGACCAAAGGCATCGACGTTGCCTCGAAGGCGGCCGTTCATGCTTTTATGCGGGAACTGGCCGCAAATGGCGCCGCGGTTGTCATGGTCTCGTCCGAACTACCGGAAATTCTGGGAATGTCGGAGCGGGTGATCGTCATGAGGCAAGGTCGAATCGTCGATCGCTTCGACCGGCCCGGCCTTACCGCCGAGAAACTTGCCGCCGCGGCAACAGGTAACGTTGCAGCGGTGGCTACCTAGAAGACTGTTGAAATACTCGCGCATGCCAGGGTGCAGTCAATTTTCGGAAGATCGCAAGGAGCCAAGCGCAGACTTGATAAGGGTTGCTGGGTCCCCGTCTCCCCGCAAGCCTCAGTGCTACGGGCAAGTTTGGCGACATAGCGAGGGCCGAAAATTGGCGCAACCTTGGTGGGAAGAAAGGGTTCCACCCCTTTCTAGGCGTGAACTCTTGGGGGCATCTCTCGGGGTCGTTCCCCAGTCACATCCCCCTCAAGGCACGCTCCTTCTCACTCCATCTGCCCCAAAGAGCTCACGCGTGGCATACGCGGGCATTTCAACAGTCTCCTGATATGAGAGTGAACCGAGACGTCCTGCTCGCCGCGATCGTCATTGCGATGATCGCAGGCATTGGGTTCATTACGCCGAGCTTCGTGTCGCCCCGCAGCCTTGTCGGTTTGTTCAACGACACGGCGATTCTCATCATGGTGGGTTTGGGGCAGATGACCGTCATCCTCACCCGGTGTATCGATCTGTCGGTCGGCGCCAACATCGCGCTCACCGGCGTGCTCGTGTCGTTGATGAATGCTGCCTTTCCGGAGGTGCCGGTTCCGATTCTGATGCTGGCGGCGGCCGGCATCGGACTGACACTTGGCGCATTCAACGGAGCCATGGTGTGGCTTGCGGGCATCCCACCGATCGTCGTTACGCTTGGTACCTTGTCCATCTATCGCGGTCTCGCTTTCGTCGCCTCCGGCGGCACGTCGATTGTTGGTCGACAGATGAGCCCTGCGTTCATCGCCGTTCCGCGAATGGAGATTGCCGGGCTTCCGATGATGTCGTGGTTTGCCGTCATTGCGGTCATTATTTTTGCTTTTGCCCTGCGCGCGACGCGAACGGGGCGCGCCTTTTACGCAGTCGGCGGCAACCCGACCGCCGCGGTCTATGCCGGAATCAATGTTGGCAAAACCCAATTTGTGGCCTTCTGCATCTCCGGTGCAATCGCCGGACTCTGTGGCTACCTGTGGGCCTCTCGCTACACCATCGCTTATGTCGATATCGCCGGCGGCTTCGAGCTTGACGTGATCGCGTCCTGTGTGATCGGGGGCGTGTCGATTGCCGGAGGTATAGGGACGGTTGCCGGCGCGGTGTTGGGCGCGCTCTTCCTCGGTGTCGTCAAGAACGCATTGCCCGTGATGCACATTTCCCCGTTCTGGCAGCTCGCGATTTCGGGAGTGGTCATCCTCGGGGCAGTGATAATCAACGCGGGACGGGAACGGCAGACCGGGCGTTTGATCTTGAAGGAGGCGGTATTAACATGACCGAGCGGCCGGCACCGCAGGCACTTCCAGACCGCACGGCCAGCCCTTTCGATGCGTGGAAACGGTGGGAGGTTATCCTCCTGGCCATCGCTGCAGCGATCTTCATCTTCAACGCGTTTGCGTCCCCACACTTCCTAAGCCCTCACAATCTCTCCGACGCCACGTTTAATTTCACCGAGAAGGCGATAATCGGATTCGCCATGGCCTTGCTCATCGTCGCCGGCGAGATCGACCTGTCGGTCGCATCGATCATTGCCTTGGCCTCCACTGCAATGGGCGCCGCGGCGGCTGCCGGTTGCGGGCCCGCAGCGCTTGTCGTCATCGGTCTTTCTGTTGGGATTGCCGCCGGTGCGTTCAATGGATTGATCGTTACGCGTTTCCAGATTCCGTCGATCGTGGTCACCATCGGCACGATGAGTCTCTTTCGCGGCATCGCCTACGTCGTGCTGGGTGACCAGGCCTATCGGCGGTACCCGGCGGGTTTCGATTTCTTTGGCCAGGGATACGTCTGGTGGGTGCTCTCGTTCGAGTTCGTTCTCTTCATGGCACTCGCCGTCGTCTTCGGTGTAACGCTCCACCTCACGTCCTTCGGCCGGCGCATCTACGCCATCGGCAATAATCCCGTTGCCGCCCAGTTCTCGGGCGTACGGGTCGATCGCATCCGCTTCACTCTGTTTGTGCTTACCGGACTGATGAGCGGCGTCGCGGCAGTTTTGCTCACCTCGCGGATTGGCTCTACACGACCGACCATTGCCACCGGTTGGGAACTTGAAATTGTCACCATGGTCGTGCTGGGTGGTGTCAACATTCTCGGCGGTTCTGGCACGATCCCGGGGGTTGTTATTGCGGCGTTCGTCATGGGCCTGGTAACCTTCGGTTTTGGCCTGCTCAATGTGCCGGGAATCGTAATATCGATTTTCATCGGCGTACTCCTCATCACGGCAATTGCATTGCCAATTGTTGCGGGCAAAATTGCGCGTCGCAGGCGGGTTGACTAGCGGGGAAGTGTGGTTTCAAGATGCATCTGAGGAACTCAAAGGAAGCCGAGCCCAAACCCCTGTGGCAAAATCAGTCCGACCCGCAGGCGAGACAGTTCATAACTGAAGCTCTTGCTGATTCTTTGGTGTTCTTCTGCGGCTCGACTTCTGCACTTTGCGTTGCTTAGCGCCTAGCTTCGTGTCTGGCGCAAGGCAAAAGAGATCTGCGGACTAGCCGGAATCGTGCTAAGCTCTCAAGCGAGTCTGTCATGATCGTAGACCTGACCGGCACCTACTCTCTGGACTCGATCAAGAACGTTTCCAAACCTCCACCTATTCCCTCGGATTGGAAATGGAAGGCCGTTTACAACAAGCTCCGAGGTCGTGCTCCGGCGGTTCTTTACCTCGAACAGGGTTCGGAAATTCCCGGCCGGGAACGATACGCGCTCTTGGGAACTTTGAAGGCTGGCAAGAGCGAGTTTATTTTCAAGGGCACGGCGCGTATGAACGAACCGATCGGAGCACTGTTCGACGCGTCAGAATACGGCACCGAGGAGACGGGGCGCTTGCAATTGAAAGACGAAGGCGTCTCCATGGAGGTGAAAGTCCGTATCAATATTACCGATACTCTGGAGGACTTGCTGATTTGCAAGTTTCTCGTCGTTTCGCGGCCAGCCAAGCGCGACGGCAGGCTGGTCGGACAGTGGCACTGGTCGGAATTCTACTCCTCCGGTGACTTTTCCACCAGTGTTCACCGCTTCATGGTGTTTGGCCCCGGCGGTCGCGTGATCGACTCAGTGCAATCTTTCGCCTCGTTGCAGCTGCGCGGTCCAGATGGAAGTTGGTCGGGCCTTAACAACATTGCCAGCCGGGTGCCGGCGTCTGATCGCGGCACCTGGAGCGCCGACGGACGGACACTTCGAATCGTTTGGGATGACGGAAGAGTTTCGGAGTTCAGATACGAGATGGATCGCGATGGAATGCTATGGCGGTGGTCTGGCGGTCAAAAATACTGGGCGAAGGCTTAGGCAGCGAAAATCGGCTCGGGCTTTCGCTATTCCAGAGCGCTCAGTCTACGTCCCCAAACTCGCCGCGAAATCCCTCCACGGCGAAGGTCACGATCGGGTCCGCCTTTCCCTTCACATACTCGGGCGGAAGTTCTCGCACTTCGAAGCGACCATCGAGCGCGGGTCGAACCTCGGCGCTGATCAGGATATCGACCCCATGTTTGCGCGTAAGGTTTTCGATTCGTGCCGCCGTATTGACCACATCTCCTATGACGGTGTACTCGAGGTTTTCTGTGGAGCCGACCACTCCTGCCACGACCGTGCCCTTGTGAACTCCGATCCGCACGTCGAGCGTCGGCAGACTTTGACGCGCCAGTTCCTCGTTATATTTTCTGACGGCTTTTTGCATGGAAAGGGCCGCTACTACGGCGTCGAGCGATTGCCACGGGTTGCTTTCCGGAGCGCCAAAAATTGCCATGATGCCATCGCCAAGAAAATTGGCGATATGACCTCCGTGGTGCATCACGGCCGTGCAGGTTGCTTCGAAGTAGCCATTGAGAATGCGCACCAACGTTTCCGGACCAAGCGTTTCGCTCATGGCGGTAAATTCCACGATGTCTGCGAAAAGAACCGTCACCTCGCGGGTCTCGCCAGAAGTTGAAACCCCTTGCTTGATCACTTCCTCCACGACGCGCTGCGGCGCGAATTGGTGGAAAGCCTGTTGGAGATTTTGGAGGTCCAGCGCGGCCTTCTCGCGTGCGACGGTGAGGAGTTCCGCTCTTTTTCGTAGACGCGATAGCGCGACTAACAGGGCCGCGTTTGCGAGCAACGAGGAGGTGGCAACTCCGATCCAGCGTGCCGTTGCTCCTAACACCGGTGAAGCAGGACGCTCATCCGCACCAAACCATTGGCGTAGCAGACCAGGCCGACGATCTCGATCAGGACCTCCCGATCGAGACCTGCCGCAAAGTTCTGCGCTAGTTCCTGGACTCGGCGGGTTTGATAGTGCACGGTTTCCCGCGCAAATCGCAAAGCCTTCAACTCAAAGGGGTCGAGTTTTTCGGAGTTCATGTAGGTCATCACGTGCTCGATTTCGGGCTGTGTCCAGCCCTCGTGTTGCAGCGCCTCGGCAGCCTCTCCCTCACAAGCTTGACAACCCAGACTCCGCGCCACCACACCGAAAATTAGCGCTTTGACGCGCTTCGGGGTGATCTCAGATTCCCACGCTCCGCTCAGGACAGTTGCCAAGGCAGCTCTGGCGGGTGAGTCTTCGAACGCTTTCAAAATTCCCGCGCCAGGACCCGCATAGGCAGCGGGAGGAGCGGACCTGAAAACCGGAGAGAGCGACGCGCGGAATTCCTTTCGCGTGAAGGGCCGCTTGAGCTTATTGAACCAATTGGCCTCCACTTCCTCCAAGGGATCATTGGGCAGGGCAAGCAGAGTCGCCAAACGGTTGCCCGAAGCACTGTTCGCAGCCAGATAGGCGATCTCTGCAATTTCAAGGGGAGAGAAACCCGCAGATTTCAGTTCCCGATAGTCGGCCGCCGACGGACGGGGCGCCGAACGCGAAACCTTCCGTGCGAATTCCAGCGCGAGCCTGTCCTTTTTTGGAAACTCTTTCAAGGTGAGGCTCTCTTCGAGCTTTCGGACCATTCCCTCGGAGTAGCCCATGATTTTGAGCATGCTCCGAAAGGCCCCGTAACAATGCCGGCAGGAGTTGTCCATCGCGACGACGAGGCCGATTAATTTTGAGAGATCCACCGGCACGTTGGGCGTGACGCGTGCTTGCATGAATTCGTCGGCGCGCAGCATCCACCGTACGGGAGTCAGATACTTGGCTGTATTCGACGTGAAGCCCAGCCGCTTCGTGGACTCCCTCTCCCAGACGGGGTCTGGCATCGGGGGTATCAGCGGAACGTCACACCAATCAACCTGGTCGAGTGAGTAAGCCATGGCATCCGTTATCCATTTACAACCAACACGATTGATCAGCAACAGGAAGAGCGTTTGCGCTCCAACAGAGCGAAAAGATCTGTGCCCTGTCGACTCATAAAGCGCGGAAAGAGGGGCGCGCCGGTGTCATGCGATCAAAAGACGGCTTGGCAAAGGCGCGGTGGGCCCCGTCAACCAGAGTGAACATATAGCGCTCCGGTTTTCGTCAAGCCGTTCTTTATGCATCAAGGCTCGATGGGACTGTGGGCTGTATGAGGTTTCGTTTGGCGGCGCGATATGGTGCCGGCAACTCCCGCGGTCAGTTCGGGATATTGACCGGCAATCGCCGGGAATCGCGCTGATCACGAAGGGCCTTGCAGGGATGGGGCTACCCTCGTAAGGATAGGCTTTCATGGGCAGGCGTGTCGAATTGGCTCTTGACCGCCTGCTCGTCGGCTCGCCGCTTCGCAAGCCGTGGGTGGCAGTTTGGGTGGTGGCAGCGCTTGTCGCGGCGCTTCTGATCTCGATCGCTGTCATTCTGGTTGCTATCGGCTCGCTGAAAGCCGGAGCGGCTGGGGTTTTCCTTGAGGGACTCGTGTTCGCAGCGGTGCTTTCGACCGTGCCTGTCATCATCTTGCGGTATCTCGATCGCCGGGAACGTGAGTCACCATGGGTTTTTGCGATCGCGATCCTTTGGGGCGCCCTGATTGCGACGGGGATGGCCTTGCCGCTGAATACGGGCATCATCCTGGCGGTCGGCCAGTGGCTTGAACAATACCCGGAGATTGGCGAATACCTTGGTCCCCATGGTGCGATGTTGTTGGGCGCACCCCTTGCCGCACCCGTGGTGGAAGAGGCGACCAAAGCGCTCGGCGTTGTGCTCCTCTTCGCTTTCTTGCGTGCGGAGTTCGATAACATGCGCGATGGATTCGTCTACGGCGCGCTCGTCGGACTTGGATTCAACTTGCTCGAGGCTCCGCTCTATGTCGCCCAGGGATACGCGGAATACGGGATTGCCCCGTGGGGCCTTCAATTCGGAGCGCGCTTCGCACTCTTCGGCCTCAGCGGCCACGCAATGTTCACGGGCATCTTCGGCGCTTTCCTGGGCGTGGCGCGGCAGACGCGCCGAGTCTTGACTCGCATAACGGCGCCGCTCATTGGCCTGGCGCTTGCGATTCTCGCTCACCTGCTCAATAACAGCCTCGGTCTCATTATCACCATCCTGCTCCGGAGCTCGGGCGAAGAGTTGCCCGAACCCGGTCCGCCGCCGCAGGTTTCTTTCCTCGCGGCCTGGATCCAAACGAGCATCCAGAACCTCATCATCTTCCTTCCCTTCGTTATGATCATGCTTGTGATTCTGCGGCGCAGCGGCAAGTGGGAGCGACGGGTGATCGAGGAACAGTTGGCGGACGAGGTGGGTAGTGCAGTCACGCGCGAGGAATATGCCGCGATCAAGCGCGACGGTATTTTCCGCACGCGACGCATTGATCGGCTCGACCGGCGCCGCTCGGCCGCGCTTGTTAACGCACAGCACGAGCTCGCCTTCCGCAAGCGCTACGTAAGTGCGAAAGGCGACGATCCTGGGGCAGACAGTCTCGTTGCGGGCTGGCGACGGGAGATCGCTTCACTGCGCGCGTGAGCGAGCATCGCCGGCCCCTGCCCGCACCCCGCCAACCGTGAGTCGGCGGATTGCTACCCAACGGGGATAAATTTCGCCCGGTAATCCGCTCCGGTAAATGTCAATGGGACGTGATCGGAAATTGCTTCTCTTCGTCTCTCCTGCATGGTTCTTGGTTTGTCGCCACAAACCTTAACCTGACCGCGATGGAGAACTCGCAAACGAAGATAGAGAACAATGCCGAAATCAGTATCAAGATTTACGGTTGTCGCGGGTCGATCCCGGTTAGCGGTCCAGAGTACGACCAGTTCGGCGGGAGCACCAGCTGCATTCTCATCACCTCGGATGACGCGATAAATATTGGGATAATCGATGCCGGGACAGGAATCAGGCGGCTTGGTCAGGAAATCATGAGGGATGAAACGCTTCGAGAGAAGCCGATTGTTATCGCGTTTACCCACTTCCATTGGGATCACATTCAAGGGCTGCCCTTTTTCGAGCCCGCTTATGTCAAGGGAAAGAAGATCTCGCTGCTTGCGCTGGGGCGCGAGCGCCCTATTGGCGATCTGGAACGGGTCTTCTCCGTGCCCATGCAGCGCGAGTATTTTCCGGTGCAACTCTGCGACATGGGTGCGGATTTTGAATTCCTGTTGCCGGACGAGAATGTTCGTCTCTTTCCGAGAGCCATTTTGACAGCCCAGAAGCACAAGCATCCCGGCAGCGCGTACAGCTACCGGCTGGTCAGTGGCAAGAAGACGATCGTGGTTTGCACCGATATTGAGTATGACGAAAGACCGGATTCCGCGACGGTCGATTTCTGCCACGGAGCCGACCTGCTGCTTCACGACGCGCAGTTTACTCCCGAGGAGCTCGCCAAGCACCGGGGTTGGGGCCATTCCAGCTATGAACAAGCCATCGAGTGTGCCCGGCTGGCGGGAGTCAAGAGATTGATCCTGACCCACCACGATCCAAACCATAACGATGCCTTTCTCGCCAACATCGAGAAACATTGCCAGGGGCTCTTCCCGAACTGTGCCCTGGCCCGGGAGAACATGACAGTGGTCCTCTGATATGGACGAAAACCGGCTGTCGGGTCGCGATTGCCTGCGCTGCTTGCCCATGAGCATGAATACGTTTCCCTGCGCGGGAGAGAAGCCGATGGATTTCCGCTTGTGAATCGCAGCGCCCTAGGCCGCAACATCCCCCTCTTCATCGCGTTCCGCGTGTTATTCAATGCGCGATGGTACTATCCAGTGCTGGCGGTGTTGTTTCTCGATTTTGGCCTGAGTATCGAGCAGTACGCGTTGCTTAATGTCGCGTGGGCAGTGGCCATCGTAGGCCTCGAAGTACCCTCCGGAGCGTTGGCGGATCAGGTGGGTCGAAAGAAAATGGTCGTGTTCTCGGCTCTGCTAATGGTGGTGGAGATGGCCGTGTTTGCCCTTGCGCCACGCGGGAATCCCTCTCTGCTTTTTCTACTGTTCATTGTGAATCGTGTGCTCAGCGGCGCCGCAGAAGCCAGCGCGAGCGGGGCGGATGAAGCGCTCGCGTATGATTCGCTGGTCGCAGAGGGACGAGCTAGTGAGTGGCCCGATGTGCTCGAGCGCTTGATGCGGTGGCAGTCGGTGGCGTTTTTTATCACGATGATGCTGGGGGCGGCAGTCTATGACGCGCGATTTGTGCAGAGTGTGCTCGATGCATTAGGGCTGCCGTGGCGGGTGACGCAGGAAATGACAATGCGCTTTCCGATCTACCTTACGCTGGCCAATGCGGTGCTTGCCCTGCTGGCTACGTTGAACCTGCGCGAGCCGGCTGCGAAAGAACCACGAATCCCGGAGCAAGCTGTTTCCGTGCGGACAACCTGGCGCGCAACGCTCGCGACCGGCGGGTGGATTTTGAGTACGCCATTGGCTCTTGGCGTGATTCTTGCGGGGATGTGTTTCGACAGCATTGTGCGGCTCTTCCTGACAGTGGCCAGCAACTACTACCGGTTGATCGCATTGCCCGACGCCGTGTTTGGGTTGATCGGCTCAGGTTTCGCTCTGATCGGTTTCGTGGTGCCGGCGCTTGCGAAGCGGCTCGTGTCGTCCGGGACGATGCAGGCAAACTTCACGCTGATTGCGGTGCTGACGCTCGCGGGCCTGGCGGGAGTCGCATTTGTCTGGCCAGTATACGGGCTAATCTGGCTGGTGCCGTTGGGGGTGGCAATGTCGCTCACCCAGTTCTTCGTTTCGCATTATCTCAACGCGGCCGTCACCGATTCGCGCCGGCGCGCGACGGTGCTCAGCTTTCGAGGGCTGGCCTTCAACCTGGCCTATGGAGGGGTTGGGCTGCTGTTCGCGGGACTTACTCACTTGCTAAGCAGGAATAGTTCGGCGGATGCGGTCTTCGTGAAGGCGCTTGGCTGGCTACCTTGGTATTTCGCGGGAACTGTTGCCTTGCTTGGCCTCGCTGGCAGCAGGTTGAAGTTGAGAGCAAGGAATAAATAGGGCGCGCCAATTCTCTCGCGGCGACTTAGAATTCTACCCCGAACGCAAGCACCTTATGAAAATTGGAAAAATCGACGGGTTGATCATCGCGATACTCGCAGCGATCGGGCACATGACATGCGAAGCGGCTCGCGCTGCCGAGCTCCCGTCGAAGGCGGATGTGGAGGCCGCACTCGATGCGGCTTACGAAAAGTACCAGTCGCTGCAGGAGGGCAAAAATGCTAACTATATTCCGGCGCTTGCGAAGGTAGATCCCGGCATTTTCGGCATCGCCTTGGTGACGGTCGACGGAAAGATCTACACCGCGGGGGACGTCAATTCGGAAGTATCGATCCAATCGATTTCCAAGGTATTTACGATGGCCAAGGTTATCGAGGAGTCGGGTCCGCAATCGATCGCGGAGAACGTCGGGGTCGATGCGACCGGGCAGGTGTTCAACTCGATCGTGGCCGTGGAACAATATCGCGGTGCCGAAATGAACGCGATGGTCAACCCGGGAGCCATTACGGTAACCAGCATGGTCAAAGGCGCATCGCCCGAAGAAATCTGGGAGAAGATTCTCAGCTATTACAGCGACTTTGCGGGCCGGCAGCTCTCCGTGAACGAGGAAGTCTACAAATCAGAGGCCGAAACAAACCAACGGAATCAGGCGATTGCGGCGCTGATGCATGCTTACGGCCGTATTAAGAACAACCCTGCGCAGGCTACCGATATCTACACGAAGCAATGTTCGGTAAACGTCAGTGCGAAGGATCTCGCCATCATGGCGGCCACCCTCGCGAACGGCGGCAGAAATCCCGTAACGGGCAAGCAGGTTTTGCCGCCGGAAGACGTGCCCGAAATATTGGCGGTAATGGCCACCGCAGGCCTTTACGATGATTCGGGAAAATGGCTCTACGCGACGGGGCTTCCGGCAAAGAGTGGGGTCGGTGGCGGGATCCTCGCCGTTTCCCCGGGCAAATTCGGCGTTGCCGTTGTCTCTCCGCCGCTTGACGCAGCCGGCAATAGCGTGCGCGCCCAAAGGGCGATAGCTGATATTTCGAATGCTCTCAATGCCAACCCCTATTCGACAGCGCCTCGGCCGTAAGGCGGCGTTGGGCCTTGTCCCAAGCCGCTTCGGGCCCGGTCGAGGCTTCGAGGTCGCTCTCCTTGAAACGTTGTTTTCACACGACTCGCCGAGCCCACTTCCCAGCGAACGGAGCGTCCATGGAGTGGCCTCAAGCAACGGCACAATGTGTTTAGGATGACTTGGTCGAGCATTGTGCGCGGCAGCCACGAGCTGTTACCAACATAGGAGGGACCACCCAATAGGCCTTCGTTTTTGGGAAAGACAACATGCTAGAGAACGAAACTTATGTCTAATGAAGAGACAGGAAGATGGCAGCTGCTTCCGCCGCCGCCAGGATCGCCGAATGAATTCCTCTTGGAGCTTAAAGCTGACATCAGTTTCAATGAAAAATACCGGCGCATCCTCAAATCCCAGTGCGGTGCCACCGACGATTCGCAAGCGGTTGAGCAATACGATGGCACGCTTGGTGTAACCACCGACTTCGTCAATGCCCATCAAAGCATGGTTGGGCATGTGCGCTGGAATACGAATCTGGCAGCCATCTATACCAATCCGGGCAACGTGAGTGGTCAGGGATTTGGCACGGGTACTCTGATTTCCGACAATCTCTTCTTGACCGCCGGTCACGTCTTCGACGTCGACTCCAACGGCTGGACGACCCCTCGAAACAATGCCACCGGCAATGCGATTGCCTCCGCGGAAATCGCCCGCAACATGCAGGTGCATTTTAATTTTCAGGCCGATGCCGCCGGCAACCTGCGACCGACAACACAGTTTTCGATCGTTGAGTTGGTCGAGTACCGGTCTGGAAACCTGGACTTCGCCATTGTTCGCCTGGATGGCAATCCTCGGCCGACGTTCGGGATCGGCCTGATCGGAACCGGCGATCATCCTGTGAATGACGCGATCTGCATTATCGGCCACCCCGCAAGCCAGCCCAAGCGTATCGAAGCCGGTGTGATATTCCAGTATTCCGGCAACCAGATTCGCTACAATGATATCGATACGCTCGGCGGCAATTCGGGCTCTGCCGTCTGGCACGCACGCAGCGGAACCATCATCGGGGTCCATACCAATGGCGGCTGCACCACGACAGGAGGCTTCAATTTTGGCGTGCGGATCAGCAGCCTGCTTCGCTGGTCGCCTACGCTGCAAAGTATCGTCGCCCTGCAGGCGCCTGCGATCATCGGAGAACAGAGCCTGAAGGCGCTTGATGTAACTGGGAGATCCAGGGACAACGGTGCGAATGTGCAGCAATGGGAGTATTGGGCTGGACCCAATCAACGATTTCGTCTGGAGTCCGTCGGCGATGGCTTCTACCGCTTTCCCGCCGATCACAGTCAAAAGGTCCTTGATGTCTCCGAGATTTCCCACGACAACGGCGCGCGAATTCACCAATGGGATTGGTGGAATGGAGGCAACCAGCGATTTCGCATGGAGCCAGTCGGCCGAGGGTATCGGCGTTTTGTCGCGCAGCACACCGGCAAAGTGATAGACGTCTCGGAGTTCTCCATGAACTCGGGTGCTCCGATCCACCAGTGGGATTGGCATGGAGGGGTCAATCAGCGATTCCGCTGCCTTTCCGGCCCCGTCTTTCCTTTGCACAGCGGCAAAGCACTTGACATTGAAGGTTTCTCGCAAGGCAGTGGCGCGCGGTTGCAGCAGTGGGCCTACCACGGAGGTGTGAACCAACTCTTCCACTTTGAGCCTCTCGGCGACGGAAGCTACCGGGTCGTTGCGGATCACAGCGGGAAAGTGCTGGATGTCGAAGCCGCTTCGGTGGCGAACGGCGCGAGGATCTTCCAATGGCCGTGGCATGGTGGCCGTAACCAGCGCTTTTGGGTGGATGCCGTCGGCGGTGGCTCGGTCCGTATCATCGCCGTTCACAGCGGTAAGGTTTTGGACGTCACCGCCGCGTCAGGTGAGAACGGCGTCCAGATTGTTCAGTGGGATTGGCATGGCGGACCCAATCAACGATTCCGTCTCTTTACGACGCCGCTGCGCGCCGTTCATAGCAACAGAGTCCTCGACGTGTCCGGGGTCGGCATGACCAACGGAGCCACCCTGATCCAGTTTGATGGGTGGGGCGGGCATAACCAGCGGTTCTATCCCGAACTCCTCCCGGATGGGAGCTACCGTTTCATCGCAGAGCATAGCGGGAAGGTGCTGGACGTCAGCGGTTTCTCGCGCGAAAACGGCGCGCGGATCATCCAGTGGGACTGGCACGGCGGACCCAATCAACGATTCCGTCTGGAGCCTAGCAGCTATGGTGAATACCGCATCTTGGCCGTCCACAGCGGCAGAGTTCTTGACGTGTCTGATATCTCAACCGCCAATGGCGCGCCCATTGTTCAATGGGATTGGTGGGGCGGATTTAACCAGCTTTGGCGTCTCGGCTGAGCAAAAACGACGGGTGAAAGAGGGCGCGGCGCGATATCGTCCGCCTATTGCAAACGCGCGGCTTGGGCCTGGGCTTTGAGACAGAGCTCGGCTGCCTTGAAAGCGTGCTCCTGTGTCATGGCTTTCTCCGTCCGGTTCAGGCAATCCAGGATCAACTCACCGAAGAAAGGATAACCGATCTTACCCGCACAGGAAATCTGGTGCTCGCCTTTCTCGTCAACGAGATAGAGTTGATCGCCCTGGGGACTTGCGGCGGCGGGTTCGACGTATTTTCGAAGCTCGATGGTGCCCTTCGTTCCGAAGACGAAGGTGCGTCCGTCGCCCCAACTCCGAAGCCCATCCGGGGTAAACCAATCGACGCGGTAGTAGCCCGACGCTCCATTATCTGCCGTGAGCGAAGCCTCGCCGAAATCCTCCAACTCGGGGTGCTCCGCATTATTGAAATTCGCCACGGCGCTGAAGTTAACCCGAGCATCTTCGGCGTCTGAGAAGGCAAGAAACTGCTCGCTTTGGTGACTGCCGATGTCGCAGAGAATTCCCCCGTAGCGGGCTCGTTCGAAGAACCAAGCCGGGCGGGAGGAGGCGCTCAATCGATGCGGGCCGGAACCGATCGTCTGAAAGACGCGTCCGATCACGCCTTGTTTGATAAGCTGGCCCGCCAGCACGGCGCATTCGACGTGAATTCGCTCGCTGTAATAGACCATATACTTTCTGCCCGTTTGCTTTGCCTTCGCTCTTGCTTGTTCCAATTGGTCGAGTGTCGTGAACGGGGTCTTGTCGGTGAAGTAGTCCTTGCCGCAATCCATGACTCGACAGCCGAGGTGACCGCGCTCGCTGGGGACCGCTGCTGCCGCGACAAGTTTGATCGAGGAATCATCGAGGATTCTGTTCAGGCTGGTCGCAGCTTTCGCCTGTGGAAATTTCGCGCGAAAGGCTTCGACCTTTGAAGGATCAGGATCATAGACCCACCGCAGGTCTCCCCCCGCTTCCAGCAAACCGTTGCATTGACCGCAAATATGGCCATGATCGAGGTGAGCCGCAGCGAATGGAAAATCGCCCGGCTGACACACCGGCGAGGGCTTGCCGTGCGGGGCATAGTTCATTCCATTGGATCCAGACATCGCTTAGTGTTCTGGGAGCACTGGTTTTTGTGGCGACCGATCAACCATGGAGTGCGCGTGAATCATTGGTTCCGTCGCTTGAAGAAGATCTGCCTGCAAGCGCTTGAAGTAGTTCTTGAGAGACTTAGCCCTCATGTGACGGAGTTTCGCTTGGGCGGCTGAAAGACTTGTTGAAGTCATCTGGCTTAGAAACGGGGAGGGCGGCAACTTTCCTTGAAATCGTCGAAGTGGCGATGCGTTGCCTTAGAAAGTCCTCGTAGCACCTCGCATCAATGGGGAGTTGGAGAGTCGCGCCGGAGAATGAGGACAGAAGCATGGCATTTGCCAGTTCGACAGAGTGGATTCCTTCCGCGGCGGGCGCGATCAGGGGCTTGCCCTGCAGGATGGCGTCAACAAAGTTTTGAAGGACCTCGTTGTGCTGTCCGCCGTGTCCGCTGAGCGGAATCTCGAAATTTTTGGTCGATGGCTGGCTGAACCTCTCGGTCGATTCCTTGCAAAAGGTCGACATGGGAATCTCGTTCCGCGTGAAGTGGAAGCGCTCATTTCCGATCACCACACGGCCCAGTTCGGCGGTCACCTCGAGGCGGTCAGTTCCGGGAGATTCTCCGGTCGATGTGATAAAGACACCGGTAGTGCCGTTCTCATATTCAAAATACGCGGTAACATCGTCTTCGACCTCGATGTCATGGTAGCGTCCGACATTGCAGAATGCGCGCACCTTGAGGGGCATTCCGAAAAGCCATTGCCAGAGATCCAGCTGATGCGGGCACTGGTTGAGAAGGACTCCACCCCCTTCACCGGACCAGGTGGCGCGCCACCCTCCCGAGGCGTAATAGGCTTCCGTCCGAAACCAGTTTGTGATGATCCAATTGATACGGCGGATGGTGCCGAGTTCGCCGTTGGAGATTAATTCGCGCAATTTGAGATAAAAAGGGTCGGTGCGCTGATTGAGCATGGCAGCGAAGATCTGTTTGTTCGAGCCATGGGCGGCAATCAATCGCTCGCAGTCGGCCTTGTGAACGCAAAGTGGCTTTTCGACCAGCAGGTGCAGCCCGGCCTGCAGGGCTTCGATTCCGATCGTCGTGTGGGAGAAGTGGGGCGTTGCGACCAGAACGGCATCCGCCTCGCGGGATTTGATCAGTCCGGAACTCGATAGAAACGTCTTGGCGCCCGGATATCTGCTCATGACCTCCGGGTCGGGGTCACAAACGGCCGTCAGCTTGCAATGGCGGATCTTGCCGCCCGCGACTGAGTCGGCATGCACCTGTCCCATGTTTCC
>DASTFP010000243.1:0-3351 GCA_035719865.1 Terrimicrobiaceae bacterium
CCGTGCTCGCGACCCGTATCCCGCCTGGCAACATATCGCGATCATCGCGTGGTCTGGCATGCGCGGTGTCGTGTCCCTCGCCGCCGCTCTCGCGCTGCCACTTTCGACGGCCGCCGGTGCGCCGTTCCCGGGACGAAATGAGATCATTTTTCTCTCGTTCTGCGTCATTCTCGTGACACTCGTCTTCCAGGGCCTGACGCTGCCGCTCCTTGTGCGCGTCATGGGCGTCGTTGATGACGGTGAATCGCATCGCGAGGAGCGTGTTGCCCGGCGCAAAGCAAATGAGGCGGCTCTTGCTTACGTAGAGGCACTCGCTGAAAAGACCAGCATGCACACCGATCGCATTGCCAGGCTTAGAGACGAGTATCGCGATCGCCTCTCGCAACTGGAGTACTGCAGTGAGCTCGCGACCGAGCCCGATCCCGTAAAACTGCCGGCCTCGCATTTCAACCACCTCGTTCGCGAAGCTCTGCACGTGGAGCGCCGGGCGCTCATCGAATTGCGAAACCACCACCATATCAACGACGAAACGCTGCGTGTCATCCAGCGCGACATTGACCTCGCCGAGGCCCGCATCATCGAAGCCGATATCATCGGGCGCGCTTGAAAACCGCGCCCCAAGCATCGGCCAAGCGCTTACTTGGGGTCAGCAGGTGATACCAGACCGCGGAAAGCCTCGTCAGGCCCAAGGACGATGTCATCAATGATCATGTCCAACTGCTTGCGAATAATTCGTCGCCTCAAGGAGGCGGGAATCGCGCCGGCGACCGGATAGTTGGTGACCAGCGCGGTGTCAATCGCCGCGACGATCCTTTCGCGCACTTCGGGTCTCTCCAGATTTTCCTCGGCAAAGTCCGGAAGGACCTTGCGAATGAGCTGCTGAATCGGGTCGATCAATCTTTCGATAAGTATGAGACGAGAGAGATCAAGTGGCATGGTTCGACGCGGATTTCGTTGCTGGAGGAACTCGACAAGTTACTGTGTCTTTCAGACTTAGCATGCTGCGAGTGTGCCATGGCAAGCGAAAAATCGGTTCGAACCGACGACCTCCCTTGGCGGGCTTGCGAGCCCGCTTTGCTTCGCGCCCAGATGCGCGCCGCTATCCGGATCCACGGGAAGAACAGTCAACGGGCGTCCGCTCGGCGCTTTGAGCTTTACAATTTTTCCTCCAGTCAATAAGCAAAAATCACCCTCAATCGAAATCCCCCCAAATATGAAAAAGCTTCTCTGGATGTTTTGCGCCGGAGCAGCCTCCCTGCTGGTCGGTTTGAGCGCTGCTCAAGCATGGTCCCTGGAAGAGGCTGCGAAGGATTACAAAGGAACAGAAATCAAGGTGATCTTCCTTGATCGCCCGGGCTACCGGGCGGCTATCGAGATGTTGCCGGAATTCGAACAGAAGACCGGCATCAAGGTCTCCTACGAACTTGTCCCCTATGAGAACAGCCGGGAGAAGGAGGTCCTGGATTTCTCGGCGCAGGGAGATCTTGCAATCGCGCTCGTCGATCTCGTATGGATGGGCGAATTCGCCGAGTCCGGCTGGATCGTTCCTGTCGATGAGATCAAGAAGAAGTTTCCCGAACTCATCGACCCGGACCTCGACCTGGACGACTTTTTCCCGCTCTTGCT
The DNA here is from genome assembly GCA_035719865.1 of Terrimicrobiaceae bacterium. Lineage (GTDB taxonomy): Bacteria > Verrucomicrobiota > Verrucomicrobiia > Chthoniobacterales > Terrimicrobiaceae > DASTFP01. The sequence goes on from DASTFP010000243.1 coordinate 1,627, forward strand.
GACGGCGTTCGGATCGTGGAATGGCGTGCTCTACGGACTGCCGTTCGATAACTATTCCGGGCTGCTTTACTATAACAAGGACATGCTGAAGGCGGCCGGCTTCGACAAACCGCCGGAGACCTGGGACGAGCTGATAAACGATTACGCCCCGAAGCTCACTAAAGACGGTAAGTATGCCTTCGCTCTGCAGTCGCGGCGCGGCGAAACGCAGTCCTGCGATAGCTTCATGCGATTTCTTTGGCCTTGGGGTGGTTCGCTGCTCGATCCAAAGTTCAAGTCGAACCTCCTGGACGTAAAGTCACAGACAGGACTCGAGTTCCGTGAGAAGCTCATGAAGTATATGCCGCCCGGAATCGTCGACTACGATCACAGCGAGACGGTCAATGCGCTGGCCCAAGGCCAGGTGGCCATGATTTGCGAGTGGTCTGCGTTTTACAAGACGCTGACTGAGCCGACGTCGAAGGTCAAAGATTCGCTGGGAATCGCTCCCGAACCCAAGGGCCCCGACGGCCGCAAGCCGGCGCTCGGCGGATTCTCGCTGGCTGTGACCAGCCAGGTTGACGATAAGAAAAAGGGCGCCGCCTGGCTGTTCATCCAATGGATTACATCCAAGTTAAAGGCAAAGGAATACGTGGAAAAGGGCGGGGTTAGCGGGCGCCAGTCCACCTACAAGGACGAGGAGCTCGTCAAAAAATTCCCCTTTATCCCGCCGATGGTGGAATCCTGGCAGCAGGGTGTGCCGGAATTTCGCCCGCGTTTTGCGGAATGGCCCCAGCTCTCAGATATCGTCGCCGAGTGGGGGACCAAAATGATGAGCGGCCAGGCATCGGTCAAGGAAGGCTCACAGAAAATCGGTGAACGGGTCGAGGATGTGCTGAAGAAAGCGGGCTACTACGACGGCAAAAAGGCGCTGGCGCAATGAGGCTTGAAAGCGCCTCCTTTTAAGGACCGCAGCTTCAGCTCGCCGGTTCGACCTTGCGGTGAGGTGCGCTGGCCCGGCCCGCGACACTGGTAAGCTTCGCGAAGCGGTTTCTGCCTTATGTTGGAAGTCGTTGGCTGCCTCCGGAAGATCAACACGGAGTTGGAGGATGTTCTGGAGGCTATCGACGCGATCGGGGCCCAAGGGTGGCTCGACTCTTCCGATCGGAAGCCGGTACGAGCTTGCGATGTTCGCGCTTTTTGAAATCATCGTGCTCGAGCTGCTAGCACGAACGGGAAAAACCTTTGGCGAGCCCGTGATCGCCACACGAACCTCGAGTGACCCGGCGGGATGAAAGCGAGAAAAGAAAAGAAAACCTATTCCTCCGGGGCGTGGTATTTCCTTGCGCCAGCCGTGATCGTTCTGTTCCTCGTGGGGATCTTCCCCCTGCTCTTTGCGATCTGGAATTCGCTGCACCAGTTTATCCTTCCGAAAGTCAAATCGCAGGGGAGCATTCTGGGGATCTGGCCTCTCTTTGACGCTCCCTTTATCTGGTTTGGAAACTACACCGCGCTGCTCTCCGACGAATCGTTCCAGGAGGCTCTTCTGCGGACCTTCCTCTTCCTGGTCATAAACCTGCCGATTCAACTGGGACTCGGGATGGCGATCGCATTGCTGTTGCATAAGCCCGGCAACGAGCTGCTTAAGAAAATCAATCGCGTTGCGCTGGTCATTCCGCTGGCAACGACCTTTGCGGTCGTGGGATTGATGGGCCGCCTGATGTTCAATCGGGATTTCGGGGTGCT
>DASTFP010000244.1:0-3413 GCA_035719865.1 Terrimicrobiaceae bacterium
TACTGGCACCAACGTGTTCCGCCCAACGACGGGGGAATATCGCTCGGACAGGTCATCGCGGCCGCGGCCGCGCTTCGTCCGAAAGCGGCCGGAAACCAATTGGCCCGCGCATGAATTTGCTCTACGCCGAAATTGTAACGGTCTTTTCCGAGCAAGGGATGCAGATGGGAATTGTTCGGGTGGGTGGCGCCAGGAAAAAAATAGCACTCGACCTGCTGACAAATCCTCGGAGCGGCGATACAGTCTTGTTGTGTGATGGAGTAGCGATCGGCAGGGTGGAGGGCGGCCGTCAAACGGAGATCAACCATGTGCCTGGCAATACCCGGTAAGCTTATCGAGATCGAGCGCGATGCCAATGGGGTTCGAATGGGCAAGGCAAACTTTGGAGGAATCGTCAAGCAGGTCTGCCTGGAATATACCCCTGAAGTCGAGACGGGAGATTACGTTCTCGTTCATGTTGGCTTTGCCCTCAGCAAGGTCAACGAAGAGGAGGCTGCGCGCACCTACAAACTGCTGGAGGAGATGGATCAGCTGACCGAGTTGGAAGTCGGAGACGTGGAGGAAGACAGCTATGAAGTACCTCGATGAGTATCGTAGCGAGGCGTTGGCCCAAAAAATCGTGGCCGAGATTCGGCGCACCGTCACACGTCCCTGGGTGTTGATGGAGGTCTGCGGCGGCCAGACGCACACCATCGTAAAATATGGTATCGATCGGCTCCTGCCCGACGAGATCGAACTCGTGCATGGGCCGGGATGTCCCGTGTGCGTGACCTCGCTCGAGATGATCGACAAGGCTCACGCCATTGCCACGCGCCCCGATGTGATTTTTTGTTCCTTTGGCGACATGTTGCGAGTGCCCGGTTCGGCGGGCGATCTGCTCATTCTCAAATCGCGAGGCGCTGATGTCCGGGTGGTTTATTCGCCGATCGACTGTCTCAAGATCGCCCGTTCGAATCCCGGCAAGAAGGTCGTCTTTTTCGCGATCGGGTTCGAGACGACAGCACCCGGCAATGCCATGGCTGTCTGGCAGGCAAACAAGCAGGGTATCAGGAATTTTTCCATTCTTGTGTCCCATGTCCTGGTGCCGCCGGCGATGGCTTCCATTCTGCAATCGCCCCTAAATCGCGTTCAGGGATTTCTTGGCCCTGGCCATGTTTGCACGGTGATGGGCTACAGCGAATACGAACCCATCGCTGAGCGCTTCGGCGTGCCCATTGTCATCACCGGATTTGAACCGATTGATATTCTGCAAGGCGTATTGATGACTGTCAGGCAGCTGGAGGAGGGCGTGGCGACGGTGGAGAACCAGTATCCGCGTGTCGTGCAGCGGGAGGGCAATCGCGTCGCTCAGGATCTGGTGAACCAGGTCTTTGAGGTCTGCGACCGCAAGTGGCGCGGCGTTGGCTCCATTCCCAAGAGCGGCTACAAGCTTCGCTATGAGCTTCGGGATCACGACGCCGAAAGGCTCTTCGAAGTCGAGGAGATCGACACGCAGGAACCGGCTGTCTGCATCAGTGGCCTCGTCTTGAAAGGTGTTAAGAAACCGCACGATTGCCCCGCCTTCGGAAACGAATGCACGCCGCAGCATCCCCTCGGAGCCACCATGGTTTCGGCGGAAGGTGCGTGCGCCGCCTATTATGCCTACGGGCGTCATCTCGATGCCGGCGGACGGATCGCCTCCGGCGCCCAGGCCTCTCCGTTGGTCACCGAAGCCGCGTCCGCTTAGGGTACTCCGATGTCGACGGTCACAAGCTCTCCAGTTGACAGGATGACCGAGCCCTTTCGCGCCAAGGTCATTCGAAAGTGCGGCGAAAGCATGGAGATGAAGGAAAAGTTCTTCGCAAAGTATGCTGAGCCTCTTGAACGCATGTCGCGCGAGATGGCCCGGCGCTTCCAGCAAGGGGGAAAGCTGTTCGCCATGGGGAACGGCGGGAGTCTTTGCGACGCCCTTCATATCACCGTCGAATTCAACCATCCCATCATTGAGAAACGAAAGGCCTTCCCGGTAGTCCCGTTGATGACAGATGTCGCGACCATGACCGCCATCGGCAATGACTTCGACTTTACGCGCGTGTTCGTTAATCAGCTTCGGCTCTTCGCTGCGCCCGGGGATATGGCGATCGCCTTCAGCACGAGCGGGAAGTCCCCAAATCTCATCTACGCCCTTCAGGCCGCTCGAGAGAAGGAGGTCATGACCGTCGCTTTCTCGGGAAAGGATGGCGGGCGATTTCCGGAGATCGCTGACTATTGTTTCATCGTGCCTTCCTACAGCATCCACCGCATCCAGGAGGTGCACGCCACCGCAGTTCATATCGTCTGGGACCTTGTTCATATCGCCCTCGGGGAGGAAGATGTCACCTGAGGCTTCGGGAGAAGTGGCCGACGAAATCAGCGCGCTGATGGGCGCATGCCCCGTCCCGATCTCCGACTACCGCGAGATTGTTCTCGCTCATGGCAGCGGAGGCAAGCTGAGCCAGCAACTTATCGAGAAGCTGATCCTTCCGCAGTTTGGCAACGATCTTCTCGATCCCTTGCATGATGGGGCAGTTTTTTCTGTGAACGGTGTTCGCCTGGCGTTCAGCACGGATTCCTATGTTATCAGCCCGATTTTCTTTCCGGGGGGCAACATCGGGACGCTTGCCGTCCATGGGACCGTGAACGACCTCGCAATGTGCGGCGCTCGCCCGCTTTATCTCTCCGCCGGATTCATCCTCGAAGAAGGGACTTCGATTCAGGATTTCTGGCGCATCGTTCAATCGATGCGGCACGCCGCTAACTCGGCGGGAGTCCAGTTCGTTACGGGCGATACGAAAGTCGTCGACCGCGGGAAAGCGGATAAAATCTTCATTAACACATCGGGGGTGGGCATCGTTCCGGACGGGGTGAACATCCATCCGGCGCAGGCGAGACCGGGTGACCGGATCCTCGTCAGCGGCCCGATCGCCGTCCATGGCATCGCCATCATGTCCGTCCGCGAAGGATTGGAATTTGAGACCGAAATCGCCAGTGACACCGCCTCCTTGGCCGGATTGGTGGAAACGATGCTTGCAGTGAGCAAGGGCATTCATGTGCTTCGCGATCCGACGCGAGGCGGCGTTACCAGCGCGCTGAGCGAAATTGCCCGATCGGCCGGGGTCGGAATGATGCTGGACGAAGCGGCCATTCCAGTCACCGAGGAAGTCCAGGGGGCCTGCGAGATCCTCGGCCTCGATCCTCTTTATGTCGCGAACGAAGGCAAGCTCCTGGCGATCGTTTCGCCCGCCGAGACCGCTACGGTCCTGTCCGCAATGAAGTCCCATCCGCTCGCACACGAAGCCAGCGTCATCGGAGAGGTCACCTCCGAGCACCCGGGCTTCGTGTTGATGAAAACCCGGGTCGGAGGAACTCGCGTCGTGGACATGCTTTCCGGCGAG
>DASTFP010000245.1:0-4615 GCA_035719865.1 Terrimicrobiaceae bacterium
CAGGTGCTCGACGCGGCGGCGCTGACGTATGTGGCGGCTTTCGTGGCCTCGCTTGGCACTCTGCTCTACTACCTCTTTGTTCTCATGGGCAACCGCGAGCGCTGATTCCGCCGCGCGTTGACAAGAGACCAAACCTTTCGCGGGAGCGTTTTGAAAAAAGACGGCTCCAGTGCCGCCGGGGCCGAGCCAAGGCCTCCGTCCGGCAATCAGGCTGAGAAGCGGAACAAGAAGCAGATTCAGGATCCTGGAAGGCGGGTTGTTCGGCGCAGGCCGGTCGTATTGACGATAGCGGGCTCCGACAATAGCGCGGGAGCAGGCGCTCAAGCCGATCTCAAGACTTTTTCGTATTTTGGCTGCTATGGTCTCACGGCCATCACCTGCGTGGTGGCCGAAGTTCCTGGCAAAGTCGCTTCGATTCAGTCGATCCGGCCGGCGATTGTTGCCGAGCAGATCGCGTTGAGCGTTACTGCGTTTCCCGTCCTCGCGGCCAAGACGGGAATGCTCTATTCCACAGCGATCATCGAGGCGGTGGCGGAGGCGCTTGCCGCCAGAAATACGAAACTTGTGGTCGATCCCGTCATGGTTGCAAGCAGCGGGGACCCGTTGCTGAGGAAATCCGCTGTCACTGCGTATCGAAAATTGCTCTTTCCCCGTGCGACGCTTGTGACCCCGAATCTCGGTGAGCTGAAGATTCTCGCCGGGCGGGACATTCGGAACCTAAACGAAATGAGAAACGCCGGAAAGCTGCTGGTTGAAAAATACGGCTGCGCGTTCCTGCTCAAAGGCGGGCACCTCCGCAGAAGGACAGCCACGGATATCCTGATCACTGCGGAGGGATGCGAAGAGTTTTCCGCGCCATTTGTTCCCGGCATCCAGACGCACGGGACCGGGTGCACCTATTCGGCCGCTGTGACGGCAAATCTTGCGCTGGGATCGACGCTCTCGGAGGCGATATCGGTAGCCAAGGCGTACATCACCAGAGCAATTGAAAAATCACTCCGCTGGAAGAAGACGCAAGCCCTCGAGCATTTCCCTTCATCTCAGGAAGAGAGATGAGTTTTTCTTGATCCTTGGGTTGACGAACCGTGCAGGAGTTGAGGCGGCTCTTTTCCGGCAGGGCGCTCGACACTCTTGGAAGTCTCCTCGCGAACAACTATCGCGCCCACGCGAGCGTCTCATTATTTCAAGAGCGGGTCAGCTACGGCCAGAGCCTTTCTGTAGAGCGGATGTGTGCCGCCGCGACCGAGCGCGACGAGGAGAGTGTCGGCGATCTCGCTCTTGCCCGCAGGAACGAACATCGTCGCGTCGGAGACTCCCTCGCAGCCGATGCGTGCCTGAAAATACTCGGAGCCCGGTTGCTGCGTGATCTCGAGGGTGGCGTCGCCGCACTCGAAAGCGCACAGACCGATCGTTGGTCCGGCGAGGACTCTGATCTCAAAGTCGATCGGAGCGCCCGCGTTAGAGAGGAAACAGGCCCTTCCATTCAGCGTCTGCAATTTCCAGCCCAACTGTGTGGCAACCCATCCGAGAAGCAGCAGTCCGGTGACCTGCTTGTGGCAGGAGATCGTGACGCGCTTGATCTCGTGAATCCGGGCGAGCGCGCAGGAATGGTCGAAAAGCTGCGCGATGGCGTAACGCGCGCCGAGGAGGCGGGTCCAGGCGAGGTCGCAGAGGATGGTGCGAATTTCGGTGAGAGTTCGGATCTTCTGAACCAACGGGAATTGTTCGGCGGGAGCGTCCCACTGTGAGCTGTCGTAGATCAAGCGATCCACCCATCCCCAGAGTTTCTTGTCAAGCGGTTCGCGGAACTGTCCCTGCCACCAAAAATAGAGAGGCAAGTCGGAGTCGAGGTGGGAAAAAACGATGTTCGGAAGGGCGGCCACCATTTCGCCGTCGAGCTGGAAAGTGATTTGCTCCGAACAAATCTGCCCTTCGCCTTTCCCGGCGAGGTGGCAATGGGCGCTGATCCATGCCCTGGCCTCTTCACGCGGCGCTCCGGGGTTGGCAAAGACGAGAAGGGCCCGGCACGCATGCTGGCTGGCGATCCGAGAGATCAGGTTGGTGTTCTCGGCGACCGATTCCGCGCTTTCCGTGTAGATGGCAAGGTTGATCAGGGATGCGCGCGTTTTGGTGTCGCCTGTTTCTTCCCAAAGTTTGCCCAATTCCTTATCGATTCTTCCGATCTCGACTGGCAGGCCGGGCTCGATGAGAGCTTGCTCCGTAGAGTTCATAGCCTTCTCCAAGTTGCGCCGTAGCGTGCGATCAACTCATCGGCCTCGATGGGACCCCAAGTTCCGGCGGCATAGAGGGCGAGATCGTCGGGATCTTTATCCCATTCGGCGCGGATGGCATCAACGAACATCCAAGCTTCTTCGACCTCGTCGCGGCGCGCGAAGAGAGTGGCATCTCCGCTCATTGCATCGAGCAGGAGCCGTTCATAGGCCTCCGGGGTCGCCTTGCCGAAGCTCGTTCCATAATGGAAGTCCATCTTTACCGGCTCGATGCGCAGGCTGGAACCCGGCATCTTTGCGCTCATGCGCAGGGCCACTCCTTCGTCGGGCTGGATGCGAATGACCAGCGCGTTGGATTCAACGGTCTGTTCCTCCGCGTTGAAGAGCACGGGAGGAGCCGCCTTGAATTGGATCGCGATCTCCGTGGCGCCTTTTGGCAGGCGCTTTCCAACCCGCACAAAGAAGGGCACGCCTGCCCAGCGCCAGTTGTCAATGTTGATGTGAAGAGCGACATAGGTCTCGGTGACCGATTCCGGGTTAACATTTTGCTCGTCGCGGTAGGCAGGAACCCGCTTTCCGTTGATGGTGCCCGCTCCATACTGGGCGCGAATAACCTGTTTTCGTACATTATCCCCCGTGATGGGCCGAAGGGATTTGAGCACCTTGACTTTCTCATCACGAATAGCGTCGGCATCAAGGCCAGCCGGGGGCTCCATGGCGGTGAGGCACAGGAGTTGAAGAAGGTGGTTTTGCACCATGTCGCGCAGGGCCCCGGCCTTTTCATAGTAGCCTGCGCGACCCTCGACACCCAGAGGTTCGCTGGCGGTGATCTGAACGTGGTCGATGTAACGCGAGTTCCAAAGCTGCTCGAAGATCGCATTCGCAAAGCGCATCACCATGAGGTTCTGAGCGGTTTCCTTTCCCAGGTAGTGATCGATGCGGAAGGTATCCTTTTCCGAGAAGGCATCCTTAACCAAGTCATTGAGCCGTTGGGCGCTGGGGAGGTCGGTTCCGAAGGGTTTTTCGACGATCACACGCGCCCAACTCCCGGGTTGCGCCCGATTGAGGCCACTCTTACGCAGGTTTTCCAGGATGACCGGAAACTGGTCCGGCCCCGCCGAAAGATAGTACAGACGGTTGCCGCGCGTGCCGCGCTGGGCGTCCAACTCGTCCAGGCGCTTTGCCAGGGATTGGTAGCCCTCCAGATCGTGGAACTCGCTGCGATGATAGAAAATCGAAGAGGTAAATCCCGTCCACAATTCCTCGTTGAGCTGCTGGCGTGAGAATTTGCGCGCGGCTTCTTCGAGTTCCTTGCGGAAGATCTCGTCGCCCTTGTCGCGGCGGGCGAATCCGACCACGCTCACCGCAGGAGGTAGCGCTCCATCCGCGGCCAGATTGTAAAGGGCGGGCACCAGCTTGCGATGCGTCAGATCCCCGGTGGCCCCGAAGATCACCACGGCGCACGGTTGAGGCATTGCGCGGCTCGATAGACCCTCCCGGAGAGGATTGACTTCTTTCGTGTCAGGCATTGGTTATCAATAGCCGATAGCCAGACTTATGCCAACGCAGAAGGCGCAATGAATCAGTCAATGCTGGCGAAGGTCGCGCGAGCGGAGGTTCAAGCTGTGCTCGCGAGCCTTCCGGCGGATATTCGCGTTGCGGTGAAAAGGGTGCCGGTCTTCTTCGAGCGGCGGCCGGACGGCGAGGACATTGCCCGTGGGATCGAAATCGACACGCTCGGGCTCTACGACGAAGGCTCGCCCGATGCGCCAATCCCACGCATTCGCCTCTGGCTCGCAAATCTCTGGGACCTCGCGGAGAACGACATCGCGGCTTTTCGCGGGGAGGTGCGCACCACTCTGCTTCACGAGATCGGACATCACCTCGGCTGGGATGAGCAGGATGTCGAGGAGCGGGGTTTAGGTTGATGCGCCCTCCGAGCCGCCAGGGTTGCCCACTCCGGCGAACTCAGTCGGTGTTCTCAGCTTCCCCGATCGTATTGGCCTGCCCGATAGAGCCTGGCGTAGACGCCCTCCTTCGCGAGAAGTTCATCCCCGGTGCCCTGCTCCGAAATGGTTCCGTTCTCCAGGACGACGATGCGTCCGAGCGAGTGGACGGTGGCAAGGCGGTGAGTGATAATGAGCGTGGTGCGGCCGCGCATGAGTTCCGCAATGGTCTCCATTATCGCATGCTCTGTCCCTGGATCCAAGGCGCTGGTTGGCTCGTCCAGGAGAAGAATGGGGGCATCTTTGAGAAAGGCGCGGGCGATTCCGATGCGTTGGCGCTGACCGACGCTGAGGTGGCTGCCCCGCTCACCCACCGGGCTCTCGAAGCCCTGCGGCATTTTCATGATGAAATCGTGGGCCTGTGCCCGCCGGGCTGCC
>DASTFP010000246.1:0-3896 GCA_035719865.1 Terrimicrobiaceae bacterium
CCGGACGACTACGCAGGAATTGCCGGAAGCTTGCCTGATCTTGCGCGACCGATCGCTTACACTTGAGGTGCGAAGTTGCGCAATGAGAAAGCCGATTGCCAGTTACTCACCCGGCGAAACCGGCCTGACGATGCGTAAACTGCCCCGCCTCCTAAGCGCGTGGAATGACGCGTTATGACGCGACATTAAGACGACTAATGCTCTGGTTCCGACGCTTTGGCGGCTGCGCAGTACGCATCCAGTAGCCGATCGTTGCTTTAGTCGCGAAGTGATGCGCTGCGGCAACTTTGTCGAGAGCTGATTCCAGGTGCCCTCCTTGGTCTGGAGCGCGCCATCAGGCCCGATGCCGGAAATGGTTAGTACCTGTCCATTAGTGAGGCCAAGTCGCTTGTTATTGGCGCGGATGAGTATCCTGTCACCCAGAGTAACTTCGATCAGCCGCGGGCGAGCGACATCGAAGGAATCAGGGCGACGCAAATCCAGCACCATTTCTTTCCTAGAAGCAAGCGCCACTACGACTTTCGTCTTCTCGACACGCACGACTATCGCGGAAGAGGCGGGGCGATTGCGTGCGGGAGCGAAGGTCACCACTTGACCTCGTTCGTAGCGTTGCCAATTCCCCTTCTGCTGATTGGTCCAGCGAAGCGACGCATGGACTTCTAGGTGGCTGACCCTTCGGTCAGTCTGTCTCGCTGCGCTCGGCTCGAACCCAGGGGTTCGAATCCCCGAAGGATTGGCGCTTGCGCGCCTCGCCAACGGTAAAGCTGTTGGCTCCTGAGGTAGGATTCGAACCTACGACCAATCGGTTAACAGCCGACCGCTCTACCGCTGAGCTACTCAGGATTCGCGAGGAACGGGTTGGGTAGGAAAAGCGTAAATTGCCGTATTGTCAAGGTGACGACGGCAGATTCGCAAGCAAGAAGGCGATGTGGTTCGAACCTACGGTTCGCCCCAAATTAACAGCTGACCGCTCTACCACTGAGCTACTCAGGATTTCGCAAACAATGGGTTGGGCAGAAGAACCGTATCCTGCCACCTTGTCAAGGTAGCGACGGCGGATTTGCCAGCCATGCAGCGAGTCTTGCTTTGATCCACGCTCGGCCATGTCCCGTTTTGAGGAAGCGTTCTCTCTTCATTGCGTCCGCCCGTGGTCCGTGCGACTCCCAATGAACCACCATCCACGGCCCAAGCCGTCTTTTGGTGTGCAAAGTTCGCCGATTATTAGGATCATTATGTTCCTCGATCCTACGACGCAAGTCCTCTGTTTGTCCCACGTAGGTGTTTCCCGTTGACGCGCTGACGAGAACATAGGTGAAAAGGACTCGCATTGGTTCGAACCTACGATTCGCCGCGGCGAATTTTGTGGTCACGAAGTTTTCGTTTTCCCAACGGAATCATCGCCCTTGACTTGGCGTGGCGCCGAACCGCGGCGGATCACGTTTTCCGCAATCACCTTCGGGAACAGGAAGTTGAGGAGATAGTCGGGGCCGCCCGCCTTGGTCCCGCCTCCGGACATCCCGAACCCCCCAAAGGGATGACACGCGACAAGCGCACCGGTGATTCCGCGGTTGATGTAGAGATTCCCCACCCGAAATTCGGATTTCACGCGTTCAATCCTGCTCGGGCTGCGCGAATAGAAGCCTCCGGTCAGGGCGTAGGGAGTTCCGTTGGCTATGCGAAGCGCTTCGTCCAAATTTGCGGCGTCGATGACCGAAAGCACCGGTCCAAATATTTCTTCCTGAGCCAGTCGAGAGTCGGGCGCCACATGCGTGAAGATTGCCGGGCCAATGAACCAGCCCCGATCCTCTGTAACTCGGCCTTCGAACGCCAGCGTGGCCTCTTGTTTTCCTGCGTCGATGACCCCTCGCACGCGGTCGTAAGCCGTCACGTCGATCAGCGGGCCGAGGCTCACCGCGGGCTTGGCGGGATCGCCCATCCGCAGGCTATCCGTCGCATCGATCACCCGCCGAATCAGACGCTCTCGAATTCGCGGAAGCACGATGAGGCGCGAGAGCGCGGAGCATTTTTGTCCCTGGTAGCCAAAGGCGGATGCCACGATGGCCGGCACCGCTTCATCGAGATCCGTATCATCGTCCACGATCATGGCATTCTTGCCACCCATCTCGCAGACGACTTTCTTCAACTGCCGCTGGCCTGGGCGCGTTTGAGCGGCTGTTTCCCAAATCCAGAGTCCCACTTCGCGCGAGCCGGTGAACGCGATAACAGCGACGTCGGGGTGCTTCACAAGCGCAGCCCCGATCTCTGATCCGGAACCCGCAAGAAGGCTGATTGCTCCGGCCGGCACGCCCGCTTCGCGCAGGATTCGTGCAAACACGGTGGCGATCACTGCCGACTGGCCGGACGGCTTCATGATTACGGTGTTCCCGGCTACGAGGGCCGCGGTCGTCATCCCGCAGAGAATCGCCAGAGGAAAATTCCACGGTGCGATCACAGCGGCGACTCCGCGCGCGATATACTCGTGCCGGATCTCTTCTCCGGGGATATGAAGTTCGCCGCGAGCGAGACGGCGCATTTCGCCTGCGTAGTAACGACAGAAATCAATAGCCTCGCAAACGTCCGCATCCGCTTCCGGCCATGTCTTGCCCGTCTCGTACACCTCGAGCGCGGCGAGCTCGAAGCGTCTCTTGACAAGGAAGTCTGCGGCGCGATCGATGATCCCGGCTCTCGTTTCGACGGTGGCTTCGCTCCAATCCGCAAAGGCGGCCACGGCTGCGCCAATCGCCATATCAACCTCTGCCTGGCCTGCGATTTCCAAGCGTCCGACGACTTCGTCGGGTCTTGCCGGATTTCGTGAGACGACTTCCTTCCCCGTCTGCAGCTCCGACTCGCCGATAAGGAGAGGATGAAGAGCCCCGAGCTTCCCGCGGACATCTTGCAGGGCATTCGTCATCTTTTCGCGAAGCGCCGCATTCGAGAAATCGGCATGCGGCTCGTTCCTGAATCCGGTTTCGGGTTCGACGAGAATGATGCCCCCAAGAGTTGCAGGATCGCGAAGGAGCACTTGCGGCGATTCCTGTTCGTTGAACCTCGCACGGAGAAATCCCTCGTTGGAAGTATTCTCAAGCAGTCGCCGCACAAGGTAGGCCATGCCCGACAAAGTCTCGCCGAGCGGACAATACTCCCGCACACGATATCCCATCCCGCTAAGAGCCTCCTTGATCGGTTCTGCCATTCCGTAGAGCATCTGAAATTCCATCCTTCGAGAGGGAATGCCCAGCCGTTCAGCTTCGGCGATGCAGGCTGCGATGGTTCGGACATTATGTGTGGCGAATGCGGAATCGATCACCTCGGAGTTTTCGAGCAGTTTTCTTGCGCATCGCTCGTAGGCCGCGTCGGTTTCGTGCTTCTGTTCGTACACCGGCACCGGCCAGCGCCGCTGGCGGGCCGTGATCGCCTCCGTGTCCCAGTATGCTCCCTTGACGAGGCGCACCGTCACGCGGGTGCGGCGTTTGGCGGCCCATTCAATCAGTCGCTCCAAATCGTCCGGGTTCTCACGCAGATACGCCTGCAAGGCGATTCCGGCATGGGGATGGCCGTTGAACTCCTCGTCGCCCAGCAAGGTGGTGAACAGGCTCAAGGTGAGGTCCTTCAGCGAATGCATCTCCATATCAAAGTTGATGAACACGTTTCGCTCCTTTGCGCGTCTCAGCAGCGGGCGCAGTCGCCCGCAAATACGCTCGATACTGTCTTCCGGCGCCTCGGGTTTGATCTGGGAGTACAGGGCGGAGATTTTCACGGAGACATTGACGGCGGGCAACTCCCCGCGGTCGTCACTGTCGAGTTGTTCCGACCGTGGCCACGATGCCGCCGCGTCCGCCAAGACTTCGATGAGTTCGAGGTACCGGACGGCGTAGGCCTCGGCCTCGCGCTCGCTT
>DASTFP010000247.1:0-2955 GCA_035719865.1 Terrimicrobiaceae bacterium
ACGCCTCCCACATCAAGCATGCCGCGGCCCAGTTCTTTGAGAAAATCATAAAGCGGACCGGAAGCTCCCAGAAACATTTCGAATTCTTCCTCCGTTTCGGCCAGATGAGTGGTCCACGGCATCGCATATTTCTCGCAGCAAAATTTCGTCAGTTCATAGAGCCGCCGGGACGCCGTGTAAGGAGCATGAGGTGAAAGCCCAAAACCGCCTGTCCAGTTCGGATGCTTTTCAAAAAACGTGAGCGCGCCAACGACGACGTCCTCGGTGTGGATGCGGTTACGAACGTCGATGAGCTCGTAAAACCACCACGCCCTAATGGGTGGAGGGGGCATGCGCACCATGAGTTCGGGAAAAGATTCTATGTTGAAGACGCTTGTTGTTCCCCAGTGGCGGAGCTCGGAAAACCCGTCCGAAATGGACTGCAAGTAATCATCGTCCGAAAGCGTGCGTTTGAGATCATTGATCCGGCGAACCCAGTTTGGGAAACTCTCCTGCTGGAGAATGGCACCGCGCATGACCGTGAAGTCGAGATGACAATGGGAATTGATGAGACCGGGCATCAGGATCGAATCGCCGAGATCCTCGAACTCTTCGCTGGACAGTTCCCGCGCCCGACCCACCGCAACGATTTTGCCGCCGGCGACATGGACGATCCCATCCTCGATGGGCGGCGAAGCGAGCGGCAAGACGATGCGCGAGCGGAGAGCTTTCAATTGTCTGCCGGGAAACAAAGCAGGAATCCTGGCCCCTTCAAAGCGGTTTGCCAGAGAGAGGTGAGAGCTTGCAAATGCGGAAACCGCGGTAAATTCTCTGCATCATGCCCCAGCCTCTTGCTCCTGGAGATCTTGCCCCGGACTTTTCAGCGCTTGCCATTGGAGGGCCTTACGGCGACGGCCAGTCCGTCAAGCTCTCGGACTTCAGGGGCAAGACGGTCGTGCTCTATTTTTATCCGAAGGACGATACGCCCGGCTGCACGACGCAGGCATGCTCCGTCCGGGACAGTTATGAAAGGTTCCTCGAGGCAGGCGCAACGGTTTTCGGCGTGAGTGTCGATTCGCCGGATAGCCATGGTAAGTTCATTGCCAAACATGGCTTGCCATTCCCCCTGATCAGCGACGAGCGGCAGGAAATCGTCCAGTCTTACGGCGTCTGGATCGAAAAGAGCAAGGAAGGCAGGACCTACATGGGAACCGAGCGCAGCACCTTCGTTGTTCGGCCGGATGGGCGCATCAAGTCGATTTTTCGAAGCGTCAAACCCGAGGAACACGCCGAAACAGTCATCGCGAATTTGCGCAGCTTTGAACCGTGACACCCTTCTCAGTCTGTACCAACGCCTGACGGCGCTGGTGGAGAAACTTCCCGGAGGCTTGCAGAAGCCGATTCTGCGCGAGCTCGTGCCGATCCGCGAGCTCTTCCTCGAACAACGTCCGGCCAGGATCGTGCTCCTCGGTGAAACGGGAATGAGCGTCCCGGAGTTTTTGCATTCGGTCGCGGGTGTATTGGTTGAAACCGGCGGGAGCGACCACGGCTGGCGCTCCTACCGCATACCGGAGCGCGGTGAGATCTTCGTCCTCGACGCACGGTTGGACACGCCACAGGAGGTATTCGATTACGCCCTAACGCGGTTCGTACCCGATGCCGCTTTGCTGCTCAGGCAATCGCCCGTCGATCAGGCCGCCTTCGACCTGGCCGCAGAACGGATTAGCGTCTGCCCGACAGAGACGCCGGTTGTCGCGATTCCGCTTGGCGATGACAGCTCGCGAGCACGCCTCGCAGCGCTCCTGAAGGGAGAGCGCGAATTTTCCAAGCGCCAGGTAACGATCTGCGCTCCGGAGGCAGGCGAATCGGTGGCCGAGGCGGTCGCCGCGGTCCTTCCCAACATCGCCCGTCTTGAATTCGCGCGGCTCACCGGAGCGAAAGGCGCCCAGGCCCAGATCGCGGGCTCGCTGCTCAAATCGTTTACGGCCGTGTGTGGCGTCATCGGACTCCAACCGATCCCTTTGGCAGATATGCCGGTTCTTACCGCGCTGCAAACCCTGATGGTCGCCCTCATCATCCATACTGCGGGAAAACCTTTCAGCGCGCGAATCGTGGGAGAGTTTCTCGGCGCTCTCGGACTCAATATCGGCGCGGGAATCCTTTTCCGGGAGGGAGCTCGCGCGATTATCAAGGTCGTTCCCGTTTGGGGCAATGCCGTTTCGGGTATGGTTGCGGGAGCCGGAACGTACGCCGTTGGCCGCGCCGCGATCGCCTACTTCATTGAAGACATTCCCCTCAGCGAATCGAAGAAACTCTTTCAACGCCTGCTGCCCGGATGGGACGCTTTTAAACGACGACGCCTGCCCGAGCTGCCTCAAGGCGGAAAAGACGATTCCTCTGCCAAGCGATAGATCGCCAAGGGGTCAACGGCCGGCGGCTCCAATCGCCGTTTGCTAAGGACCCGCCGAACCGCACACGCAGCAAACCGAGCATGGTGGGATGATGCAGACCTTCCCCGCGATGCGAAGGCGTCAGAGACAGCATACTCTCCCGCCACCCTATTCAGGCCACCAACCGCCGACCCAGCGGCCGTCAACCGATGCCGGTGCTCTCTTTCACATAGGTTAGTCCGCGAGGATTCATCCTAAGAGAGCCAACAGCATCGCCGCCCGCAGCTTCACTCGGCGCCACTCTTGAGCCAATAGGCAGTCACTTGTCGTTCTCCAGCAATTCGATGATTACTTTCAGCTCTCCCAGCGTGTCGATATAGGCGTAACGGCCTCCCGTGTATTCGCCTCTCTGGAGCAGTGGCATCTGATTACGTTCGAGCGCCGCGATCTTGTCTTTCATCCCTCAACCACGAAGGCGATGTGATGCGGGCCTTCACCGTTCTTGTCGAGCGATTCCCGCCACGTGCTCTTGTTATTGTCCGGCTCGATTAATTCCAGCTGAAGTGAGCCCATATCGAAAAACGCC
>DASTFP010000248.1:0-25076 GCA_035719865.1 Terrimicrobiaceae bacterium
GAAGTTAAGAGATTGTCGAAGCTAGGGGAGGACCTGGTAGGGTATTTTTTCTTTGAGCGGCTCGTCACAGGTTTTTCGGAAGCATGCTTCTCTGGCGGGCGATCTCCGGAGGGCGGCAAGCTGGAGCGGCGCCCGGCAGTCCAAGCGTTTACTGGAACTCAGGTCCAAAGGCATCTCTCGTTGGATCGTTGGGCACGATACGACCTTCCCCCTTGATGCCGCGCTCAAAGGTTTCGCCAACGTCGGAGACGTCCTGCTCGGCAACCGAGCAACCAGCCAGGGCAGCGGCCGCGAGAAGGCAGAAGAAAAAAGTCACGCATCTCACGCTAACATACTAAGAAGAGCCGACAGATGATGGCAACTCTCATTCCGCCCAAGGAGCTTCTGAGCCTCTATTCCGCCGGCTGGTTCCCGATGGCCATGGCGGACGGGTCGATTCGCTGCTTTTCTCCTGACCCCCGAGGCATTATTCCGCTCGATTCCTTCCGCATTCCGCATGGCGCGAGAAAGGCGCTGCGGGATCCCCGATGGGAGGTGCGAGTCGACACAACTTTCGAACGGGTTGTGCGCGCCTGCGGCAACCGGCGCGATACCTGGATCGACGAGACAATGGTTCAAAGCTATCTGGGGATGCATCTGGCGGGCCATGCCCATTCCCTGGAGGTCTGGCGCGAAGGGGAGCTTGCCGGCGGCCTCTACGGAGTGCGGATCGGCGGCGCATTTTTTGGCGAATCGATGTTTCATTGGGTGCCGGGCGCATCCAAGGTGGCGCTGGTGTGCCTGGCATTGCGCCTCAGACAGGGAGGCTTCCAGCTTCTGGACACCCAATGGACCACACCGCATCTCACGCAATTCGGCGCCCGCTCCATTCCGCGCCGCGACTATCTGCACCTCCTCCAGACCGCCATCCGGCTGAGACCACATGGCGGACTCTGAATTTCTTTGGTATCATGTCCTCCGAATGAAACGCGGCCTCGCACCGGCCATGTAAATGAAGATCTACACGCGAACAGGCGACGATGGCTCCACAAGCCTGTTTTCCGGGGAGCGCGTCTCAAAGACAAACTTGCGAGTTGAGGCCTGCGGCGCGCTGGACGAACTTAACTGCCTCATCGGCGCGGCGCGCGCGGCCTCACCCACGGCCCTGGCTGAAGCCTACCTCGCGACGATCCAGGGCCACCTTTTCTCGCTCGGGGCCGACCTCGCGACGTCGGAGAGGAAACCAGGCGCGCCACGCATCACGCGCGGCGAAGTCGAATGGCTCGAGACCGAGATCGACCGGATGGTGGCAGACTTGCCTCCATTGCGACATTTCATCCTTCCCGGAGGCAGTGCTTCGGCGGCTCAAATCCACCTCTCGCGCGCTGTGTGCCGACGCGCCGAGCGCGTGGTTGTTGACCTTGCGACCAGCGAGGAATTGAGCGGGGATGCTCTGCGCTTTCTCAATCGATTGTCAGATTTCCTCTTTACCCTCGCGCGATACGAAAACCTTCTCAGTGGATTCCCGGAACCGGAATGGATTCCCGAGAATTGAGTTCGACGCGATGGCAATAGTGAGAATCGACTACCTGAAGAACCACCCAGTTTTCGAATCACGCCTCGCGGAGCTTTCGTGCGCGGAATGGCAGCACCTCTACGGCGACTGGAACCGTGAAGCCGCGCTACGCGAATTCGAATCCCAGCGAGCCGATGGCAGCCTTCCGCTCACGCTCGTCGCCCTCGCGCAGGAGGAACTGCTCGGGGCGGTCAGCCTTGTTTTCGATGACCTTCCCGGACACGAAAATCTCAATCCCTGGCTCGCTAGCCTTCTCGTTCTGCCTGGACACCGCGGGGAGGGAACAGGGTCGCGCCTCGTTCAGGAGGCGGAGGCGCTTCTGGCAAGGAATGGCGTGTCGACAGCATACCTCTTTACCGAGTCTGCCCGCCCGTTCTTTGAGAGACTGGGCTGGCGAGACATGGAGCGGACTTTTTGCAACGGACTTCCCGTGTTCTTGCTGCGAAAATGCTTCCTGAGCACGGCGCTATCAGGCTAACAAGCGCGTCACAACGCGCGAAAAGCGCCATTTGACGCCGCACCGTTCGACCTTAGCGTCTGTTGCAACCTACTCGGAATATGCTGAAAACGGAATTCGTTTCATGATGGAAGGTCGGCGGGAGCGTCTCTCGTATTCAGCGCTGCGGCCCTTTCGCGGAACGTTCTCAGCGGGGGTGCCAATACTTGCGTTTCACAAGCTGGGACGGCTTCCGCCCGGGGTCAGAAGCAAGAATCTGTATGTGCAAAGAGGCCTCTTCGCATGGCAGATGCACGATCTCAAACGTGGCGGCTTCTTGACCATTTCACTCGACTGGTGGAATGATTTTTCCCGCCCCAACCGCAATCGAACAGTGCTTACTTTTGACGACGGGAGCCGCACGGTCTTTCGCAAGGCCCTGCCCGTGCTGGCGCGTCATCGATTCACTGCCACTCAATTTCTTGTGGCTGATGCGATCGGGGGAACAAATCATTGGGATGTTCGGAACCGTAGCGAAGCGCCTGACGCGCTCATGGATACCGCCGAAGTGCGCGACTGGATTTCGGCCGGTCAGGAAATCGGCTCTCATACGCTCACGCATCCTGTGCTGACGGCAATTCAAGCGTCGCAAGCCAAAGAGGAAATCTTCGCCTCGAAGAAGAAGCTGGAAGATGTGTTCGGAGTCAGAATCCGCCACTTTTGCTACCCTTATGGCAAATGGACACGCCGCTTGCGCGATTTTGTCGAGGAGGCCGGCTATACCACGGCGGTCACCCTGGACAGCGGCGTCAACGCCGAAGTCCGCGATCCTTTCGTCCTGCGGAGGATCGGCGCCAAGCACCCCTCTCGAAGCCTTCGCAACTTTGCCACACTGGTGCCTGCGGGATTTCCGCTTCGGTTCTTCTGGCAACGCTAGCCAATCCTTTCCACGGCGGCGGACAGCAGCGTTCTTGCTACTGCCAGGGCTTCGTCAAGTTTCGATGCATCTTTCCCGCCGCCGCGAGCACTGTCCGGTCGCCCTCCTCCCTTGCCGCCAACGATCGGGGCCATTTGCTGGATGATTTTCCCTGCCTGGATCCTTCCCGTGAACCCGGGACTGACCGCCGCGACAAGGGCAACCGAGCCGGAGTCGCCGATTCCCGCGACGACAATCACCCCTTGAAACTGGCCCTTCAACGCGTCGGCCACGGCCTGCAAGGCGTCACCATCCGCATGGCCCAGGTTGGCAACGATGGCGGGGATCCCGTTGACGACCTCCGCTCTCGCAAGAAGATCCTTCGCGCGGCCGATCGCCTCACGCTGGCTGACAGCCTTCATGGCCTTCTCGAGCTCTCTCTGCCGTGCAAGCAGCGCATCGATCTTCTTCTCAATTTCGCCAAGCGGACTATTCAGCCTGGCCGCGAGGACCTTCAGCCGTTCGCTCTCACTCGACGCCGTCTCGTATGATCGGAGCCCGGCAACCGCCTCGATCCGGCGTACCCCGGCGGCGATCGCCGACTCGGCCAGAATCCGAAAGAGTCCAATTTCACCCGTCGCGCGCGTGTGCGTGCCGGCGCAAAGCTCCATCGAATAGCCGTTCAGGGCGCCGGTCTGACCTCCGACCTGCACCACGC
Organism: Terrimicrobiaceae bacterium; assembly: GCA_035719865.1. Classification (GTDB taxonomy): domain Bacteria; phylum Verrucomicrobiota; class Verrucomicrobiia; order Chthoniobacterales; family Terrimicrobiaceae; genus DASTFP01. Next base: position 3,626 of record DASTFP010000248.1, read on the forward strand.
GGACCAAATCGCCGTACTTGTCGCCGAAGAACTGCATGATGTCGCCGCGTCCGCGCACCTCCGAATAGGTCATTTCGGTCCACGAAACCGGGGCGTTCTCGATGATACGCTCGTTCACGAGCTTCTCGACATCGCGAATCTGCCCGGGCGTAAGCGCCTGGTGATTGAAGTCGAAGGTGAGCTTGTCGGGTCCGACATAAGACCCTTTTTGCGTTGCATTCTTGCTAACGACTTCGTGCAACGCCCAGTGGAGCAGATGAGTGACGGTGTGGTGGCGCTGGATCGCGCCGCGTCGCGCGGCGTCCACCGCCACCCTAACAGCCTCGCCCACTTCGGGAGCGCGGCCAGCCGCCAGCACGCCCCGGTGAAGGAACACGTCTCCCTTCTTCTGCGTGTTCGTGACCCGCAAGCGGCCAGCTTCCGACCAGTCAGGGCCAGGCACATGAACGAGACCGGTATCGCCGACTTGACCGCCCATCTCGGCGTAACAGGCGGTGCGATCCACGACCAAATCAAATTCATTCTCCCCCCTGGCCGGCGCAACCGATTCCACCACCGCCTCGGTCTCGAGAAAGTCGTAGCCCAGGAATTTGGTCGGTTCGCCCTGGAGATTTTCTTCGGAGACGGTGATGACTTCCCTTTTCTGAGCCCTTCGCGCGCGCGCGCGTTGTGCTTCCATGAGCTTTTCAAAGCCCGGGACATCGACCGTCATCCCACGCTCGCGAGCCATCAACTCGGTAAGGTCGAGTGGGAATCCATAGGTGTCGTACAGCTCGAAGGCCCACTCCGCAGTTATCCGAGGCGCCTGCGCCCGATGCCCGGCGCCGTGCTCCTGCCCTAAATCACGACCACTCTTCGCCGCCAATTCAAATCTCACGATACCCCGATCAAGGGTCTTGTTGAACGCCTCCTCTTCCCGGCGCAGGACCTCCTCCACCTCATGCCGTTTTTCACGAATCTCGGGGAATACATCGCCCATCGTCCTGGAAAGAACGCCCACGAGCTTGTAAAAAAACGGCTCATGAAAGCCGAGCGTGCGCCCGTAGCGAACGGCCCGCCGCAGAATGCGGCGAAGGACATAGTGGCGGTCGGTATTGCCGGGCTGGATGCCGTCGGCGATGGCAAAACTTAGAGCCCGGATATGGTCGGCAATGACGCGGAAGGCAACGTCTATGGCTTGTTGAGGGCCGAGAGTTGAGAGTTGAGAGGGGTCCGGCAGCGTGCTCCCATACTTCCTGCCGCTGAGTGCTTCGAGCTCATCGAAGATCGGCCGGAAGATGTCCGTCTCGTAGTTCGAAATTCGCGCCTTCGCGAAGTCGGTAAAGTTCCTCGTACCCTGAACGATGCTGGTGACGCGCTCGAACCCCATTCCCGTGTCAACGTGCCTGGCCGGAAGCGATGAGAAGGTGCCATTGGGATTCGCGTTGAACTGAATGAAAACAAGGTTCCAAATTTCGATGCACTCGGCGCTGCCCTTGTTGACAAGCGCGCCCCGCGTGTCACCGGCGGTGGTGAGATCCACGTGCAACTCCGAGCAGGGTCCGCACGGCCCTGTGTCGCCCATCATCCAGAAATTGTCCTTCTTGTCGCCATCAACGATATGGACCATCGGATCGAAGCCAGCTTTGGAGAAAAGCTCTGCCCAGCAGTCGTGCGCCTCCTGATCGAATTCGCTCGGATCCCCGGAGCCGGGTCGATAGACCGTGGCGTAAAGACGGCCCGGAGGAAATTGCCATCGGTCGACCACCAGTTCCCAGGCCCAGGCGATGGCTTCCTTCTTGAAGTAATCTCCAAAGGACCAGTTTCCCAGCATCTCGAAGATGGTGTGGTGGTACGTGTCAAATCCGACGTCCTCGAGATCGTTATGCTTGCCTCCGGCGCGGATGCACTTTTGGGTATCTGCGGCTCGCCCTGGAACGTACGGACATTTGATTTCACCGAGAAAGATCGGAACGAACTGGTTCATCCCCGCGTTGGTAAAGAGCAAGTTTGGCGAGTCCGGCATCAAGCTCGATGAGGGCACGATCGTGTGCTGCTTCCCGCGGAAGAAATCGAAAAAGGAGATGCGGATCTCAGCGCTGGTCATGAAATATCGGATATCAACCACAGAGGACACAGAGAACACGGAGGGCAAGGATAAAAGAGCGCTCTATTGAGGACTCTGTGTCCTCGGTGTTCCGTGTGTTAAAGTCTGTCATGAGCAGCCTACAAGAATCAAAATGCACGGCATGTCGCGCCGACGCGCCACGTGTGACGGACGAGGAAATCGCCGAACTGAAACAGCAAATCCCCGAATGGCAGATCGTCGCCTGCGAAGGCATCCCCAGGTTGCAGCGCACGTTTCGTCTCAAAAACTTCGCGCAGGCGCTCGATTTGACAAGCAAGGTCGGCGCTCTCGCGGAGGAGGAAGGACATCACCCCGCTCTCCTTACGGAGTGGGGTAGCGTCACCGTCACGTGGTGGACCCACAAGATTCGCGGCCTGCACCGCAACGACTTCATCATGGCTGCCAAGACCGACCGCCTGGCGACTGACTTGCCGGCAAACAGTTGAGGTCTCGGACACCATGGCCCGTCGTCGGCAGCGCAGCACCGCCAGGAATTCCCACTGGTTTCGAGGCGAGTCGGAGTAACTGCGCCGCCGTCTCCAGCCCGGGCGCTACTTCTCAAGGTAATCTTTGAGCGCCATCGCGCTATTGTGGACCTCATCTCGCGCCGCGTAGACGAAGGTGACGGTCCTTTCCCGGGCGCGGCTTCTGATCTCCTCGAGCGACTCTTCTTTCCCCTTCAGCTCCCGCCAGTATCGCTTCTTGAACTCCTGCCATCTCGCCAGGTCGTGCCCGTACCATTTACGCAGTTCCGCGCTTGGCGCGATCTCTTTCGCCCACAATTGAACATTCGCCTTTTGTTTGCTGACGCCTCTCGGCCAGAGCCGCTCGACTAATATACGAAAACCATCATTCCTGGCCGCTCCTTCGTAAACACGTTTCAACCTGATCATTTAAGAGATCCGTCGAGAGCCAGGCTACAGCGACGAAAGAGCAGCCGGTCGAGCAAGCATAGTCCAGGGAACTCTCGATCGGCGCGGTGGTAGCAGTGTTTGACGCGGGAGGTCGCATTGGCGATGTTCCCCCGCTATCTCGAAAGCCAGGGCACAACACCCAACCTTCTGCACCAACCTTCGGCCGCGAAACGTGACTTGCCCTCATGCCTGCAGTTGGGTTTTCTTCGTTTGTAACAACCGAATTCCGTTCCCAAAGACACGAGATGCGTTTCCGCCGCTAAGGCCAGTAGAGACCCCGGGCGGGCATCCGCGGTCCCTTCGTTCCTATAGGCTATCCTGGCGAAACCCATGCCGCGGGGTCCAGGAGGATCGCATTCATAATGGCTTCCGGAACGCTAAGCACTTCAGGCGCCTCGTCGATCTTTACAAACAGGCGACCACTGTCCGATTTCCCAATGGCGAGAGTCGCGATGACCTGCTCTCCGGCGCGAGTTTCCGGTGTATTCTCCGAGAGCACGGCAACGAACGAAACGACGCATCGTGGACGTTCGAGGCCAAAGGCCGCAAGTTTCCCATCGGTCACCGAATCGTACGCCGAGACTTTGGCTGTGGACAAGGCGTCGGCAAGTGTGCGAACCGCCGCTGCGCTTGCGGGACGCTCGACATTCCCGTCCTTGACGACCCACCCATCTCCTTCCCGGCGAAGAGAAAACTCCCTCTCCGGCACGCGAATTCGAATCATGTCCACAATATCAAGGTTCAGCGGAAGCAAACGGCGGTCACGCAAGGCCTCCGGGCGGACCTTCAGCAACTGCAGCGTTTCGGGCGGCAGACGATAAATCGAATTTCGGGAGGTGAATTGCCCGAACAGACTTCCCGACTGGTCGGTTCCCAGACGCAAGGTTTGCGGAGAATCGCCGCCCTCGGCATAGAATGTAACCTCGTCCCGGCCTTCCGCGATGCCATAAACGCTTAGATCCCCGGAGTCTTCGGCGACAAATTCGACAATGCGCTGACTTAGGAATTGCTTGAGGAGATCATCGACCTTTTCTTCGTCTGCAAGGGCGTGAAGCGGCTTGACGATCTTCCAGCCATTGGCATCCCGGGAGAGTTCGATCTCGCCGCCCTGCCGGCGGACAATGACACGATCCACCTCGTCGGGGGAGAGATCGGTGAGACGCCTGTCCCGAAAATCGCCGGCGTCGCGAAAGGCGAGTCTAAGCAACTCGTCGCTGACAATAAAGACATCCCGCGAACCGCCCGGGCGCACGTAGACACGTTCCTCACTCGCCGCGTCTTTTCCGAGGAAGAGCGTCGTTTTTTCGTCGCCATCAAATTCGATGGTCCTCTTCGGATTGCGCAGCCCGTAGTTGCTAAGCTCGCTATCTCCCTTGAATTCCTTTCCCTCTATCCTGTCGAAATACCGCATACCCGCGGCGGCGAGAAGCAGCCGTTCGACCAGGGCGGAGTCCGCGCGATCTCTTGGTTTGGTGCCGAGTTCCCAGCCGTTGCCCGCGCGTTTGATGTCCAGCTTGCTGACTCCGGTCGAGATTCGTATTTCGCGCACCTTTGCAGGGTCAAGTTGCAGAACAAGTCCTTTGCGCTCCGCGGCGAGCTCTTCGCGCGTGCTTCTCGTCAATGGCTCGTAAATGGCGAGGAAGACGATCGCCGCAATTGCCAGCGCGCAAAGCAAGATCGTCCTCCAGCGGCTCATACGCGTCTCCGCCACCAAACGACAATCCCGGCGAGCGCCGCGACTCCGGGCATGACGAGCATCGTGTAAAGGGCTATGGAGCGAAGCTGCGCGTCGGTCAGATTCAGCGAAAAATGCTTCACGGTCTTCGGAATCACGCCGGTGAACTGGCCGCGATCCAGCAGCCAGTTCATCGAGCTGAGGAGAAAATCCAGTCCTTGCTGGTTGAGCGCGGCATCGAGCGCGAACTCGCTGCTTCCGACCGCGATCAACTTGGCCGACTCGACTTCGACGCGCTCGTCCTTCACGCCGCCGCGCGCCGCGGCCAGCGCCAGATAGACCGGTTGACCCGCATCCTTTCCCTCGTCGTAGCGAACACCCTTCTTCTCGTCGGTGACATAGTCCGTCTCTCCCCAGAATTCATCGCCTGCCTGGATCAAGGGCCAAACCTGCACCCCGGCGATCTGGGCTTGCCCGCCATCGATACTGAGGGACTGCGTGGCTCCCGGGAGAAGGATGTTGATGCCGGCCATCCGTTTTGTGATGGGATTCCGGGGAAGAAATTCGGCGGTCACGTCACGAAGGATGCCGGTGGCGAACGGCAAACGCACGAGACGCAGAACCCGGTTATCCAGCGGGGCCACTCCCACCGTTTTGAGCAACGCCGTCAGCCGCGGCGTGTTCGCTTTCGGATCCAGGAAAATGAGCAGGCGGCCCTTCTCCTTCCAGTATCGCTCGAGAATCACCGCTTCGCGCTCCTGGAGATCGAGCTGAGGCGCCGCAATGACCAGGGCGGCGCAGTCTGCGGGCACGGCGTCGAGCGAGGCGAAGGACAGCGGCCCCACGGTCGCGTTTTGCCGTTCCACATAATCCTTGAAGACGGATATCGGCGTCATCTCGCCGATGGCCGGCTCTCCGTGCCCTTGCAGAAAATAGACTTTCAAACGCTCCGGGCTGATGAGGGCCATCATACCGTTGGTGAGAGCCTGCTCGCCCTTGAAGGCGAGCAACCGCGGCGATTCACCGCTCTCCACCGCGCTCGTGTCGAAATCGGCCATCTCCGAGACCGGGACAAACCTTGAGCGCCCGTCGTAGTCCAGAATCAAGACGTTCTCCGAGGCGCTGAACTTGTATTGCTCCTGCAGCTCGCGCGCCCGCGAAAGATTTCGCGTGGGATCGACGTACTCGACCTCGATCTTGTTTCGACCCGAGAAGATCAGCTCCTTCAGCAGATTCTGCACATCGGGGAACAGCGCGGTTTCCGGCGAGAGCACCGTCGGCGAGAAGAACACCGTGACCCGAACGGGTTTCTTCAGCTCGCGGAGAACCCGTTTCGTCTGGTCGGAAAGGACGAACTTCTGCGAGCGCGAAAAGTCCGCGCGCGCATAGTGATTAAAGCTGAAATAGTTTACCGCCATCAGGAGCGCAAGCATCGCCAGCACTTGCAACGCGACATTCAGCCGGATGGCCTTGCGCGGAATGCTTAGTTTTTCCATCTGCGGTACTGGAAGACATGGTGGGTCAGGAATAGCGTAAAGATCGTCATGCTCAGGTAAAACACGACCGGCCGAGTGTCGAAGAGACCTCGTGAAAACTCTCCCATGTGCTCAATGGTTGAAAAATAATAAGTCAGTTCGCGCAGGGTGGAACTCGCCTTGAGGAAGAAGAAGGAAAGCAGGCTAAGGAAAAACATCAGGCTGATCAGGGCGAACGCGATCGTCGCCGCCACGATCTGATTCTTCGTCAGCGCCGACGCCAGGCAGCCGATGGAAAGATAGAACATGCCCACCAGAATGAGCATCGAATACGCGCCAAGATAGGATCCGATGGCATCCGCGGCGTTCTGCCCGGTGACCTGGCGAAAGATTACAAAGTAAAGAACGCTCGGCGCCCAGAGCACGATGTAAAACACCAGGCTCCCTAGAAACTTGGCGACGACGACCTGCCCGTCACGAACCGGGGCCGTCATAAGAGTTTCAATCGTCCCAAGCTTGTACTCCTCGCTGAAGAGGCGCATCGTTAGCAGCGGAAAGATCAGCACGAACGGGAACCAAAAGAGCACGGTGTTAAAAAATGCCTCCACAACTGAAGTCTCACCGGGCTCCCGATTCAAAGCCACCAGTCCGGCATGGAAATTGGCCGCTGTGAGCAGAAGGAAAAAGAACAATACGATATAAGCCAGGGGCTGGTGGAAGTAGTGTCTTATCTCCCTGAGCAAAAGAGTCAAAAAGCGTTTCATGGCTGCTCTTCGGCCTGCGTCACCTCGGCGAAAACCTGTTCCAAAGTGGCGCTGCGGCGCGTCAACTCCCGCACCGGCCACCCCTCCTTCACCGCGAGCGCATGAAGGCTTTCCCGCGGGTCGCTCTCCACGTGAAGAATAAAACGCGTCCAATCTCCGAGCTTCGTCTGGACGACGTCCTTGACGCCATGTACCGAACGCAGCTTGGCGATCGCGTGCGGGTCGTCGGTCCTTGCCTCCAGGAGCACCTCTCCTTCGGAGCTAAGACGTGAGCGGAGATTCTCCGGAGTATCAAGGGCTTCGAGGCGCCCGCGATTGATGATAATGACTCGCGAACATGTCATCTCGACTTCCGACAGGATGTGTGTCGAGAGAAGGATCGTGTGGTGCCGGCGAAGATTCTTGATCAGTTCGCGAGCCTGGCGAATCTGATTGGGATCCAGGCCAATGGTCGGTTCGTCCAGAATAAGCAACTCAGGCTCATGGATCATCGCATCGGCAAGGCCGACGCGCTGACGAAAGCCCTTTGACAACGCCGCGATCATCCTGCCCTGCACCTCGACGAGCCCGCAAAGATCACAGACATCCGCCAATCGTTCCTTGATTCGGCGGCCTGGAACCCCCTTGAGCGCCGCACGAAAAGACAAGTATTCGTTTACCCGCATGTCGTGAGGCAGCGGAACATGCTCGGGCATGTAACCGATGTGCTCGCGCGCGCGGAGTGAATCCCTGAAAACATCGCACCCGGCCACTTCCGCCCGCCCGGAGGTGGGAGGCAAGTAGCAGGCAAGCATTCGCATCGTGGTCGTCTTCCCCGCGCCGTTGGGGCCGAGGAATCCGACCACCTCTCCCTCGCCCACCTCGAAGTCAATCTCGTCCACCGCCGTAACGCCGCCGTAGCGCTTGGTGAGCTTTTCGACCTTGATCATTTGGAGAGTTGTTCCGTTTAGCGCGAGATCCTCGGTGTTTCAAGCGGCGCCCTTCACAAATCCGGCGACACTGCCTGCTTGCGCAAACACAGATCTTCCCCCACACTGCTATTCCCCCGGCAAGGGCGGCTTGCCGCCGCCTCCGACGGGCACGAAACTAGCCACTGCATATGAGTACTTTTACTGCTCGCTGGAGCGAGGCGCTGATCGACGAGAATTACGAACGCTGGCTCTCCAACCCCCGATCGGTCGACCCCGATTGGGCCGCATTTTTCGAAGGTTTTGAGCTCGGCTTTGCCAAGAGCGAGGAAAACGGCGAAACCGCAGTCGCCGAACACGCCCCCGGTGCGGTCTCCGACAGCAGCATCCAGACGCGGGTGGAAGCCCTTGTCTACGCTTACCGAACTCTCGGCCACACCATTGCGGATCTCGACCCTCTCGATGTGCTCAAACGATCGAATCCGCTTCTCACTCTGAAGGAACTGGGCTTTGCCGAGAATGAGCTCGATCTGATGGTTTCGTCCCGGTTCTTTAAGGAGGGCAAACGGATGAAGCTGCGCGAGATGATTCGCGAGCTTGAAGCCATTTACTGCGGCACGGTCGGCGCAGAATTCATGCATATCCAGAACCCCCGTATGCGCACCTGGGTGCTCTACAAGCTGGAGAATCGCGACAGCTCGTTGCGCGCCAACGCCGCGCTCCATCGCGATATCTTGCGAAAACTCTATGAGGCCGAGACGTTTGAGAATTTCCTGCACACCAAGTACGGTGGCAAGCGGTTTTCCCTTGAGGGCGGCGAATCGCTCATCCTCGCACTCGAAACCATCGTCCTAAACTGCGAGAAGCGCGGCATCAAGGAACTGGTCATGGGTATGGCGCATCGCGGTCGCCTGAACGTCCTCGCCAACATTGTCAACAAGCCGCTCGATATCATCTTTAACGAGTTCCAGGGCAACTTCGCGCCAGACTCCGTGGGGGGGAACGGTGATGTGAAGTATCACCTCGGCTATCGCAGCGTGCGCAAGATGGCGAAGGGTTACGAAGTGGAGATCAACCTTGCCGCGAACCCCAGCCATCTCGAAGCGGTGGATCCTGTCGTCGAGGGCAAGGCGCGAGCGCGCCAGCGTACGCTGGACGACACCGCTTACCGCAAAAAGGTGGTGCCCATACTAATCCACGGCGACGCGGCTTTCATCGGCCAGGGCGTTGTCGCCGAGGTGTTCAATATGTCTCAGTTGCCCGGCTACAGCACCGGCGGCACGATCCACATCGTGGTAAACAACCAAATCGGCTTCACGACTTTGCCCGCGGACTCCCGATCGAGCGAGTATTGCACGGAGATCGCAAAAATGGTTGACGCGCCGATCTTCCACGTGAATGGCGAAGATCCGATCGCTGTCATGGAGATGGCCAAAATCGCCTTGGAATTCCGCCATGAATTCGGCCGCGACGTGGTCCTCGACATCTATTGCTACCGCCGGCACGGTCACAACGAAGGGGACGAACCCAGCTTTACCCAGCCGGACCTCTACAACCAGATCAAGAGCCACCCTCTGCCGAGCGAGGTCTTTGCCGCTCAAATCGCTCCGCTGGGCACGGTTTCAACCGACGAAGCCGCGGCCATCAAGGCTGAGTCGCTAAAAGAGCTCAATGACGCTCTTTCCCAGGTCAAGCTGGCCGCGGCGGAGAAGAAAAAGGCGCACGAGTTCGCCGGTTCGACAGCTATTTTCCAGCCGCCCTATTCGCACGCTCCCATCAATACCGCGATCACCAAAGAGACCCTCGAGCTCATCGCCAAAGCGCTCACGACCGTTCCGGAGGAGTTCAATGTGCTGCCGAAAATCAAGCGCATACTGCTCGAGCGGCGCCAGCAGGTCTGGAAGGCTGGTGGCCCCTACAACTGGGCCTTCGCCGAGGCGCTCGCCTTCGGCTCCCTGCTTCTCGAGGGAACTCCCGTGCGGCTCTCCGGTCAGGATAGCCGGCGTGGCACGTTCAGCCAGCGCCATAGCGTGCTCTACGACGAAACGAACCGCCAGCGCTACATCCCGCTCAACCATCTCCGTTCCAACCAAGCCAAGTTCTGCGTCTACAACAGCCCGCTCTCCGAATACGCGGTGCTCGGTTTCGATTACGGCTACTCAATGGATTTCCCCTCCCAGCTCTATCTGTGGGAAGCACAGTTTGGAGACTTTGCCAATGGGGCGCAGATCATCATCGATCAGTTTATAGCTTCGTCGGAGTCCAAATGGCGCCGGCCAAGCGCCATCGTGCTGCTCCTGCCGCACGGCTATGAGGGCCAGGGACCCGAGCACTCGAGCGCGCGGCTCGAGCGTTTTCTCCAGCTCTGCGCGGAGGAGAACATGCAGGTCTGCAACCTGACCACGCCGGCCCAATATTTCCACGCCTTGCGCCGACAGATGCATCGCAAATATCGCAAACCTCTCATCATCATGACGCCGAAAAGCCTGCTCACCCACGAGCAGGCCGTCTCGAATGAGGGGGATTTCACCAATTCGCGTTTCTTCGAAATCCTCGGGGACACGGAGGCGTCGGCGAAGAAAGTTGAGCGGGTCATCTTCTGCTCCGGAAAAGTTTATTTCGACCTGGTCAAGTACCGGCAGGAAAACCATCTCAAGGATGTCGCGGCGATCATCCGCATCGAGCAGCTCTATCCGCTTTACGAGGAGAAAATCAGCCGCCTGGCAAAGCCATACCCCGGCGCAAAGAAGTTCGTGTGGTGTCAGGAAGAACCGGAGAACATGGGCGCCTGGACGTTTATTCTGCCCCGGTTGCTCAACCTGTTCCCTGGTTACATTCACTACGCCGGCCGGCCCGCGAGCGCGAGTACGGCAGCCGGGACCATCCAAACGCACCAAGCCCAGCAGGCGGCTTTGATCAAGCAGGCCTTTGAAGCTTAGCGCCTGCGCCCCCCTTTATGAACGTCGAAGTCAAAGTTCCCACCGTTGGCGAATCCATCACGTCGGGCATCCTTTCCACCTGGCACAAAAAGGACGGCGAGTCCGTAAATTCGGGCGATTTGCTCTTCACGCTTGAGACCGACAAGGTCTCCACGGAAGTCAATGCGCCCGAGTCGGGCATTTTGAGAACCCGGGCTGCCGAGGGCGACGAAGTCAAGATCGACCAGGTCGTTGCCGTCATCGAGCCCGGCGCCGCGCCCCAGGCAGAAAAACCCGCCGAACCGGCGCAGGCCGAACCGGCCGCCACCACGCCGCCCGCACCGAAAGCACTAGCCGCAGAGGCGACGCCAGCCCCTCCCCCTGCGCCCAAGGCCGCCGCTCCTCCACAGAAAAAGGAAGAGGCTCCCGCGCCGAAACCGAAGATCGCCGCGCCGGATGATCCCCGCACGTCGCGCAAAAAACTCACCCCGCTGAGACGCAAGATCGCCGCACAGCTCGTCATGGCGCAACACACGGCCGCCATCCTCACGACTTTCAACGAGTGCGACATGAGCGGAGTCATGGCGCTGCGCAAGGAGATGCAGGAGGAATTCACCAAGAAGCACGGCGTGAAGCTTGGTTTCATGTCCTTCTTCATAAAATCCGTGGTCGAGGCTCTCAAGGTCGTGCCTGCCATCAATTCCCGGATCGACGGCGACGATCTCATCCAGAATCATTATTTCGACATCGGCGTTGCCGTCGGCACCGAAAAGGGTCTCATGGTTCCTGTCCTCCGCAACTGCGATCAAAAGTCGTTCGGGGAAATCGAAAGCGATCTGGTGGGCTACGCCGTCAAGGCTCGCGAGGGCAAGATCGGCATCGACGATCTGCAAGGCGGTGTGTTCACCATCTCGAACGGAGGCGTTTACGGTTCCCTTCTAAGCACCCCCATATTGAATCCCCCGCAAAGCGGAATCCTTGGCATGCACAAAATCCAGGAACGCCCGCTTGCGGAGAAGGGGCAGGTGGTCATTCGGCCGATGATGTACCTCGCGTTGAGCTATGACCATCGCGTGGTGGACGGTAAGGAAGCAGTGACGTTCCTGATCCGCGTGAAGGACTGCGTCGAGAATCCCGCGCGCCTCTTGCTGGGAACCTGACGCTGCGGGCGACGAACGTTTGTATATTGGTTCGCCGCGGCTGCTCGATCCTTAGCAAATCTCTCGCTATGAGAGATCCGCACGATCGTCTGAAGGCAGTGACGCGTCAGACGTCTGCGCTGGGCGTTTCACCGGTGAGCAAAACCAGAGCTTGTTTCCCTCACTGTCCAGAAAGCCGCCCACGTAGAATTCGTCATAGACCTTGACAGGATCGGAGATCGTAACGCCCCGCTCGCTCAGCTCTCGCTCAGTCTGCAAGGCGTCATCGGTCTCCATGGTGACACGCGGATTGGGCTCCTGAGTCGGCGATGCGTACCAGTTCTCCTTCAGCATCAAAGTAATATCGCCCAGCAAATAGCCGACTCGCTCACCCCCCTCGAAGGCGGGTTGCAAACCGAGAGTCTGACCGTAGAACTCGTCAGCGCGATCGGGATCCATCACTGAGAAAGTGATGACCTTGACTCGCAAGAAGCCAGCAACTGGCGTTTTCATCGGGCGGGGGAAGAGCTGTTAAGCATAGCTCAGTTTGCCTGTAAACGCTAATAGAGTCCCTGCCGATTTTCGACAGCCTTGACCTTCCCGGCGAAATGGCGAAGAACGAACCAGAAGTAGGCGCAGGACAATGCGAGCGCGAATGGCCACCAAATGATGGCCACCTTCAGGCTCCTTTCGCCCGCCGCACTGTTGTACGCGGTGAGCGAATTCTCCGATCCAAGCGTGGAGTGCAAGATCACGGGAAACATCGCCGCGGCGCCTGCGCTCAGGAGTCCAAAAACGATCATGCAGGAACCCAAAAAAGTCCTCAGCTCCAAACGCTGCCGAAGTCCCGTAAACACAGAAAACGCGCCCGCCAGAGAAACAAGAACTGCCAGCCAGGCGATCGGATTTCGAGCCATGCCGCCGAAAAGCTCGGGACGCACATACCAGGTCTGCACTGTAATCAGGATAAAGAATCCCGCAATCACGGCCCAAAGCTTGCGCGCTATCGCTTCGCACCGGTCGTGGACGGGGCCTTCCGTCTTAAATGTCAGGTAGGTCGCACCATGGGCGGTCGCCATCACCAGGCAGACGACGCCCATCGAGACCGAGAACCAGTCGAGCAAACCGACATTGCCACGCACTCCGAAGTCCGTAAAAAAGGCCATGTGAAACTCTCCGCTTTCCTCGAGCGGAACTCCCCGGACCACATTCCCAAGAGCCGTCCCGAAAAGAAATCCCAGGAGCACGTTGGCTACGGGAAAGACGAAGTCCCAGAACGACTGCCACATTGGATCATTAATGTGGCCCCCGACTTCCAGGGAGATCCCGCGGAGAATCAGACACCATAACACTAGAAAAAGAGCCAAATAATAGCCCGAGAAGGCAACCCCAAGGAGGCGCGGAAAGGCGACAAACATCACTCCGCCGAAAGCTACCAGCCAGACCTCGTGCCATGACCACAGCGGGCCAATTGCAGCTATGACCTGTCGCCGTTCCGCCGGCGTTTTCGCCACGACAAGGTGCAAGATGCCGGCGCCGAAATTGCGTCCATCCAGCGTTACGTAGACGATCATGGTAAACGCCAGAATGCCGTACCAGATTTCAACCATGATCAGCCTCCGGTCCGTGATGAATTTCGCGTCCCACCAGAAACAGAAACAGCAGGCCGATCACCATGTAGAGACCGACAAATCCGATGAGGGTAAAAACGGCGCTGCCAGCGCTGACCGCCTTGCTGTAACCCTCGCTCGTCCGAAAGAGACCATAAATCATCCACGGTTGACGTCCCAACTCGGCGGTCATCCAACCCAGCGTATTCGCGATGTAGGGAAAGGGAAACGCCAGCATCAAAAGCCAGAGCAGCCAGTTGCTTGATTCCAATCGTCCTCGCAAGCGTTGGACATTGGCGAGGGCCATCAGCATAATGAAAATCATGCCGAGGGTCACCATGAGATGGAAGGCATAGTAAAGCAGCTCGATGTTATCGGGCCAGGTTTCGACCGGGAAGTCCTCAAGTCCCCGAATGTTGCTGTGAAATGAGCCTTTAACCAGGTAGCTTAGGATGCCCGGGATCGCGATCGGGTTGTCGAGACGCCTTTCGCGCACGTTCGGCTGGCCAATCATGCTGATTTCAGCCATCGGACCGCTGTGAAAACGGCCTTCCATCGCCGCGAGGGCAACCTCCTGGTGACGCCCGACGATCTTGGCCTGTTCGTCACCGGTCGGATAGGCCACGAGAACCGCGGCGACGAAACCGACCGCAGTGCCATACTTCAAATACAATCGAGCCTGGTCGGTATGGAGCTTCCGCAAGGTGTAGAACGCGCCCATCGCGGTGACCACAAACGAGCCGGTAACAAGGGCGGCGGCCTGATTGTGGGCGAACTGAACCATGGCCCACGGGTTCAGCAAATAAGCTTTCATATCCGCGATCTCCAATGAGCCGTCCGCGGTCACCGCGTAACCGACCGGGTGCTGCATAAAGGCGTTCGTGACCAAAATGAAATAGGCCGATAGCCAACTCCCGGTGGCCACGCCGAGCGCGGCCAGAAAGTGATTGCGCGGACCCAGGCGCTTCTCGCCAAACACCAGCGCACCGACAAACGCGCTCTCCAAAAAGAAGGCGAACATTCCTTCCATGGCGAGCGTCTGCCCGATGACTCCGCCCGAATACTTGGAAAACGCCGCCCAGTTCGTACCGAATTGAAACTCCATCGGAATTCCTGTCACCACTCCCACGGCAAAATTCAGTCCGAAGATTTTGGCCCAGAATCGCACGGCCACGTTGTACCGCTCGTCCCCGCTTCGCAATGCGCGCCACTTCCAGTAGACGATGAACCAAGCCAGGCCCATCGTCAGCTGGGGAAAAAGGTAGTGATAGGTGATCGTAAACGCGAACTGCATCCGATGCCAGAATGCAGGGTCGTTGAACACCGAGTTCATCGCCTGATTGCGCCCGAAATAACCATTAAATCAACTTCAAACTCACTGCCGCGCGTCGGATAATGACGCAACTGGCGACCGTGTTCCGCGGCCGGACGCTTAAGGAGCGCCAAGACAAGTTGGGATCGGCGATGAGCATATCGCCGCTACGGCTCAAGGTCGGCGACGAAGACTCGCTGACGACTCCGGCCGCGATCGGACATCGCTACTACACTTCAGGCAGTTCCGCGCAGGCTTTGGTTGCCGTGACGATCAGCACCGGCATTGAAAAAGCGAGTTTGCCCTCAGACGAAACAAACGGCTGGAGCACTCGCTCTGATCCTTTCACGAGCTGCTCGAATTGAGCCTCGTTAAGCAGCCCTCCAAGAGTCCAGGCACATGCTCTCTCGGTGGAGACCAACGATTGAACCGACGCGAACCGAACCATCCCGTCATGTCGCGCCACTTTCGCGTCGAAGATCCCCGCATCGGCGCACAGCGCAAGAAGGAGCCGCGGGTCACCTAGAACGAACGGCGCCCGGAAAGCATTTGCAATGGAGTCGCCGAACAGCTGTTTCAGCAGTTCCACGAAGGCGGAGTAACCCGGGGAATGTTCGAGCGCGTCACAAACAGCCACGGCCAAATGCCCGCCCGGCCGGAGAACGCGCATCATTTCGCGGAGGCCCGCTGGTTTGTCCTCGAAGAACATGAAACCGAATTGGCTGACCACGGCGTCGAAACTTTCGTCAGGAAGGGGAATGGCCTCCGCGCGCCCAAGTCGCCATTCTATCACGTCGTTCTTGCGTCTGGCCACAGCGAGCATTTCTTCACTGGGGTCGAGCCCCGTGACCGCCCCCTCGGAGCCGACACGATCTGCGGCGGCGCAGGCGAGCACACCCGTGCC
The DNA here is from genome assembly GCA_035719865.1 of Terrimicrobiaceae bacterium. GTDB lineage: Bacteria > Verrucomicrobiota > Verrucomicrobiia > Chthoniobacterales > Terrimicrobiaceae > DASTFP01. The sequence goes on from DASTFP010000248.1 coordinate 19,352, forward strand.
GCAGGCCACGTCGAGCACACACTGGCCAGGTCCCACCCCGGCCGCACTCGCCACCACGCTCCCCCACTGTTCAAACAACGCCGGAACGAAGCAGGCGTCATACACTTCCGCCGGACCAGGGCTTGCTTGTCGATTGTCATTCTTGTTCATCTGTTTGATCCCGATACGCGGGCTCGATTCAATTCAAGGAGCACGCGCCGAGGGCAGATGGAAGCATCGCGGAATCGGTTCACTCGCCTCGGCCCGGCGCGACTTAGCTCGTCTCCTTTCATGTCGAAACCGCCTTTGGTCCTGTAACCTCATAGAGCTGATAGAGCCCTGTCTTGCCTCGAATCTCCCACGGCGGGCATTGGTTCACCTGCACCTCGTGGCCAACCTGCTGGTAGGCATCGTCGGAGATGAGGAAGTTCGTGTCGGCTGTCTTGTTCGCCGCCTCGACACGGCTCGCGAAATTCACCGCATCGCCAATGATTGTGCGTCGCCTGGACGGGCCCCAGCCTACGCTGCCCACGACAACTGCGCCGTAGTGCAAGCCGATCCCGATGCTGAAACTCCTGCCATGGATGGCCTCGAAGTAAGGCTTCATGCTCTCAACGGCTTGCAGCATTTCAAGCCCCGCCTGAATCGCACGCGATACCGTTTGCTCGGTCTCCTCCAGTCCGAAAACGGTGAGAACGCCGTCTCCCATGTAATTGTCGATGATGCCGCCGTGGCGGTGAATGATTGGCCCAATCTGGCTGTGGTACCGGTTGAGCGCATGGATGACGTCATAGGGAAGCAGTCTCTCGGCGAAACCGGTGAATCCCCGGATGTCCGCAAAGAGGATCGCCGCATGCCGTTCCTCGCCAGCCGCCTCAACGAGAGGGTCGCTCATGCTTTCGGCGGCGAGGTTCTCATCCTCATCATCAAGAACGAGCCTCCTGGCGGATATGGGTCCCGTTACCCGCGTCTGACAAGCAAGCCTGATCATTGGTTTGAACGCAAGGTGCGCGGCGATAATCTCTTCCTCATCGGTGCGCGGCGCGCAATTCTCAAGGCCTTCCAGAATCGCTACGCGACACGTGGAACAACGGGCGTTGCTGCCGCAGGCGTGCGTCAAGCGGATCCCCGCGCGCAAAGCCGCTTGAAGAATCGTTTCGCCCCGCGAAGCCTGCGCGTGGCGCGCATCCGGAAAGCAAGTGATGCGTATCATCAGACGAAAGGCCCGCTACCTGGCCCGGGGGCGGACACCGCGATTGGTTTAAACTCAACAAACCGCCGCTCCAGCTCTCCCGATGCCGTCGCGCGGCATACGAACCAACCCTTCTCCCTGCTCCCATCATGATTACCGCGTACCCTCGAGCAACAGCGCCCGGTGACAATCGTCGCCCCGCGCAGCGCCAGCTCAGTAAGGCCGTGATAATGTCCGCAGAAGGCGGCGCTTAGATTAAAATCGAGGAACCTGTTCAGGACGGCATCCGCATTCAGGGGGCGCATCGACACCCCGGCGCCGAGTGGAAAATGCGTGAAAATTACTGTTGGCTTGCGTTTGTCCAGCTTCGGCAAGTTCTCATCGAGCCAGGCGAGTGTCGTCGACGAAACTTTTGTATCCCGCCACTTAACTCCCTCGGTCGTGTCGAGCCCAATGAACTGCCATCCGCCGTGATCGAACGCATAGTTGATCTGCCCGCGAAAATTGTCCTCGTAGGAGCGCCTGTCTTTTGCATCGCGATAGTCATGGTTGCCGATCGCTGAATACGTCGGGATACCGAGTTTCCGGAACGCGTCCCGAACGCCGGCGAGCTGCTCAACCTGACCGTCATCTGCCAAATCTCCGGCGATCAGACAGAGCCGGGCATCAGGCGCACTGTCTTTCACCGCCACGATCGCCTGCTCGAACCAAGCTGCGCAGGCCTCCTCGCGGAAATGCAGGTCGTTCATAACAACAAACATAAAGTCGCCTGGCGCGCTCGACTCGCCCGCCCTCAATCGGCCGGGCCACAGGCCCAGCGCCAGGAGCGACCCTGCACCGATGCGCAGCAGCTCTCGACGCGTCAATTTGCTCGCCATCCCTATACTTCAGCGAACTTTCAAGGCGGATCAAGTGAGCAACTTCGTGACCGCTCCGCGCGTGGCAAACACTCGCCTGCCATCGGGACGCGAAGGATCAACCTCGATCGCACAGATGCAGGATGGCCCGTTTCAGGAAAGAATTAACTTCAAAATGACTTTCCAGGAACGTCAAAATCGCCCGCGCCGACTCGACGCTGCGCTCATAACCCTGAGAAAATGCGGGCAAGACTTCGGCGATCGCCGGATGGCGTTGCTCGTAACGGCGCTCCACGGCGAAAAGATCGCGTGACGCGGAAGCCGGCGGCCCGATTTTTTCGGAGAGTTCAAGAATCCGGTCAACTGCGTGATACTGGATAAGACGCATCGCGGAAAGCTTTTCACCCCGGCGCAGACGGCTTAGACCCACATAAAGGTTGGTAAGCGCTTCGCCCAGCGACCATTCAAGCGACGGATTCTCCCATGCCTCCCTGACGTGCGGCGGTTCGGCCAGGCTGTCGCGGACGCCGGCCCTCTTCCACACAATACGCCCTGGTGCAAAGGGAATATTGCGCAGCTCAGCCTCTTCAAAGACTGCGAACTCGCCGAAGACGCCATCCTCGAACAAGACTTTGTAGCCGTCCGGAGTGTTGCGACAGGAAAAAGCAATTGGGCAGATCGCACTAAGCCAGCCGAGATCGTTGAGGAACTCATGCTTGAAGCCCGCCTCAACGATGGCGAAGAAATCCAGATCCGAATAGTCATCCAGTCGATCAAATTCCACGCCAACCGAACCCAACCCGATTAACGCCATCGCCTTGCCTGACCGGGAAAGCGACGAACCGATCTCGTTCAACCGGGATATCAGAAGGTCGCGCTTCCTAGTGGTCACGAACTGCCCTCGGCCAGGCGCGCTCGTTCGCCGCACGTTCCGAATGAAAGAAACCGAATGTTCAAGCCCGCGAGTATAGGTCGAAATCGAAAATCACAACCGCGAATTTCTTGAGGCTCGAGAGATCGTCGCAGAAATGCAACGGTCATTGTAAAAGGATCAGTTTTGGAAAGTTTTTTCTATTCGACTGGTGGCGTTGGCCCGGAAGCGATAGAGGTTGCGGGTGAGCCGAATGACGACGCTAACCGTTGATGAACTGATCGAGAAGATTGCGAAAGCCTATGATTCGCTGCCGCGTCAACTCAAGAGCATCGCCACCTACATCGAGGAACACCGTTCCAGCGTGATGATGGACCGCGTGAGCGACATTGCCCAAGCCTGCAAAGTGCATCCTTCCGCCGTCGTTCGCTTCTCCAAACGTTTCGGCTTTTCGGGCTTCAGTGACATGCAGGCGATCTTCCGCCACGCCTACACTGAACGGGTCGCACCCATTCAAAGCTACCAGCAGCGGGTCCGCAAATTGATCGCCAGCAACCGCGCCAGATTGCGAGGCTCGGAAATCGCCCGCGAATTCATCGACGGCAGCAGGCGCGGCCTCGAAGAACTTGCCGCGGGACTGAATGTCGAGGCTTTCAACGAGGCGCTGGATCTCCTCCTCAAGGCGAAGGCGATCTATATTGCGGGCGTGCGCCGCTCTTTTGCCGCCGCGTCTTACCTGGCCTACGCGCTTCAGCACACCCGGAAACGGGTGATCCTTGCACCTGGACTCGGCGGAATGCATCGGGAGCAAATCAGTAGCATCCGCAAGGGGGACGCGCTCGTGGCAATCAGCTTTCTGCCGTACGGGAAGGAAACGCAGTATTGCGTGCGCATGGCCCACCATAATAAGGCCGGCACTCTCGTGATTACGGACAGCCAAATGTCACCCCTCGCGCGTTTCGCCAGCGTGCTTCTGACTGTGAAGGAAGGCAACGCCTTTGGTTTCAGGTCGCTTACGAACACGATATGTCTTTGCCAGGCTCTGTTCATCTCGCTCGCCTATAAGCTCGAGCTCAGTCTCGAACAGCCTGGCGAGGATCCCGCCGACCTGCCATGACCGGTTGCCCTTATCGGTCGCCCGACGGACTCGAGAAGGCACCGCCACAATGGCCCAGTTTCATATCGAGCCAACGGCGTTCGCGCAAACCCCACGCGGTCGCTTGATGCCTGCCTCATGGCCGTTGTTCGCGGTGCTTGGCAGCGCGTTCGTTTACACGATTGCCGCGCTGTGCATAAAACGCGCATTGTCTGGAGGGGCAACGGTCTGGCAGGTGAATTTTGCCGCCAACATGGCGATGGCGTTGCTCTATCTGCCTTTCTGGGTGGGCGTTGACTTCCCGAGGCTGCTGGCGCAAGGATACAAGCCGATCGTCGCGGCGATCACATTCTTCGTCGGGCAACTCTTCACTTTCGCGGCCTTGAGAAAAGGCGACGTCTCGGTGGCCACTCCTCTTCTTGGGGCAAAGGTCATATTCGTCGCTTTCCTCACCAGCGTCCTGTTCGGGGAGGCTGTCGGAATCAAATGGTGGCTCGCTGCTCTAATCTGCACCCTTGGGATCTTCCTGGTTACGGGTTCGCAGCGGCGAACCGAAGGATGGACGCGACACTCCGGAGCAACCGCGGCTTATTCCCTAGTAGCCGCCCTGGCTTACGCCCTCACGGACACTGTCCTTCAGCATTGGTCACCCGAGGTGGGCGTGGTCAACTTTGTCGCGGTAATGTTTTCCTTCACGGGCATCCTTACGTGCGCCCTCTACGTGCCGGCCGTTGGCTGGCGCCGGCTCGTTTTCACGCCGGCGCATGCCCGAAAAGCCTTGCTCCTGGGCGCACTGCTGCTTGCGCTGCAGAATCTGGTGGTTACCCTCGCGATTCGGTTTTCCGGCGACGCGACGGCGGTCAACATCGTTTACAGTTCACGGTGCGTCCTCAGCGTGGTTATGGCTTGGGCGACGGCGCGATGGCTTGGCAGCCGTGAGGCCACCTTGCCCCGGACCACGCTGCTGCTGCGTTTGGCTGGTGCGCTTCTTCTCGCCGCGGCGATACTTATGGTCCTGCTTTGAGATGCATGCCCATGAGGAAGTCCTTCGATTCGGAGCTTAGAATGCTGGCGGGGTCTTCACCGAGAAACACACTCTCGTAATCATCGTACTGCACCGCTCGAGGAGGCCAGTAGATGCCGTTTCGCACGCGGTGCGCCACAGTCTCCGCGGCGGACATCGCCGACTCAAACAAGGAACTGTCCAGCGCCAAGTCGTCGATGCCACTTTCCTCGACTCGTTCGGGCAAAAGAAAATAAGCGACCACCGGAGGCGATTCGCTGGGCCACCGGAACTGGGCGAGCGCACGATAAAGCGGAAGTTGCAGATCGAACCAGCGAACAGCTTTCCCGTCCAATAGAGTTTCAAAAGATTCTTCCTCGCCCGTTGCCGGCACAAAATGCGCCTCGCTCGCTGTTTTTCGTTTGGCAAAAGTCTTATAGTCAAGGACGCGCATTTGGCCGCTCCCTTCGTGAACATCGACTCGATCGAGACTTGCCACGATCGGAAGACCCGCGAGGCGAAAAGTGGCCTCCTCGAAACGCAGCTCTCCGCACTGGATCCGCCATCCTTTCTGGCGTTCGTCCGCCTGAATTCGCGCGAACCGGCGCAGGCGCGCGCGCAAACTTTCCCTCTGAACCCGCACCGGCAGGGAAAGCCGGCTGCCAAAGCGGTCTGAGAGGACGGCATCGAGTCCCGCAAGGACAAAGCTTTCGATGGCTGCCGCATC
>DASTFP010000249.1:0-2918 GCA_035719865.1 Terrimicrobiaceae bacterium
TTCTCCAAAGGCGTGGCCACCGAGGACGCCATCGTTTCCGGGTCCGCGCCCGGAAGGCTCGCGGAGACGTTAATCGTCGGAAAATCGACGTTCGGCAGATCGCTGACCGGCAGGCGGAAGTAGGCAAGAAGGCCGGCCGCAAGAATTGAGACCATGACGAGGGTCGTCATGATCGGGCGCCTGACAAAGGGATCGGTCAAGCTCATGGCTCGGCAGGCGCGATATTCTCGGCGACATTTGATTTGGCGGATCGGCTGACGGCGACTTTTCCGCCCGGGGATACTCGAAGCTGGCCGCCGGTGATGACTACTTCGCCAGGCTTGAGACCCTCGCTCACAATGGTTTGGTCCCCCACCGTGCGACTGACCTTCACTTTGCGGAGGTTGGCCGTATCGTCGGAAACAACGAATACCTGCGGGCCCTCCTGGCCCTCCATGATCGCTGTCGTCGGGACGACAACCGCGTCGGCTTCCTCGCCGAGCCTTAGCGTCACATCCACGAATTGCCCGGGCCACAGGGTGTCCTCTTCGTTCGGGAAGGTCGCCTTAAATGCGATCATGCCGGAGGTTCTGTCGACCGCGTTATCCACAAACGTCAGTTCGCCAGTGCCGAGCAGGCGCCCGGTGTCCGGATCGTGCGCGCTGACGACCGGCTTGCCCTTCGCCAGTGATTGGCGGACGTCCGCGAGCGCGGCCTCATGCAGTGAGAACGTGACATAGATGGGCTCCACCTGATTGATGACGGTGAGCACATCGGTGTTGGCGTTCACGATATTGCCCCGTTTCAGGAGAGCTGCCCCCGCGCGACCGGAGATGGGGGCCCGCACTTGTGTCCAGTCCAGCGAGAGCTGCGCTTCATCCACATCTGCCTGTCGGGAGTCCGACACAGCTTTCTGGGATTCGGCTGTCGAAAGAAACTGCGAGAACTGTTCCTTGGAGGCAACGCCACGTTTTATCAAAGTCGTGTAACGGTCTGCCTGCTCCGAGGCATTGGCAGCGGCGGATCGCGCCGTCTCCAGATTAGCTTGCGCGCGCTTCAGCGCGACCTCGAAAGGGCGCGCATCGATCTCGAAGAGCGGATCGCCGGCGCGCACATCCGCGCCGTCGGCAAAGTGCACTCGCAAAATCTCTCCCTGAACCTTAGACTTGAGCTGCACGCTTGCCAGCGGTTCGACCGCTCCGATCGCCTGCATCTCGATCGGCATCGTCCGCAGCTCCGCGGCTGCCACTTCGACAGGCGCCGGCGACACCTCGGGCGCTCTTTGCAAAGCGGGCCTTTGGCAGGCCGGCCACGCGATAGGCAGCACCAGGGATGCAAAGAGAGAAATGGCCTTCACGCGAGCTTTCAAGGTGAAGATCTAAGCGTTGCGGCGCCATTCAAGAAGCAATCGGCGGCAAAATCCGCCGAATCGGCGAGCTGCCCGACCCCGCGTTCGCGAATCCATTGGCGAATCATTTGCAGGGTCACGCCAAGAAAGGCGACCGCGAACAGGCGCGGATTGCCCGGCCTGAGTTCTCCGCCGGCCTGGCCGCGCACGATGCACTCTTCAATGAAACCCAGATTCCGCCGCTTCAAATCCTCCATTTCTCTCCAGTGCCTTTCGTTCAGGGGAGAAGACGCCATTTGATGCTGATGAAGAAAAAGTTCGAAAAAAGGACGGTTGGAATCGTGGTAGGCAAAGAGCGCGTGAACCGCAGCGCGAAGACAAACCCTTGCCGATTCGTGCGAACCAAGCGCCGCCTTCACCCGGCCGACGACCTCGTTCATCTTCTCCAGAATCACGTTTCCATAAAGGTCCGCCTTGTCGCCGAAATAGAGGTAAATCGTTCCCGTCGCAAGCTCCGCGCGCATCGCAATCTCGGTGATCGACGCGTCATGATACTCGCGGGCGCTGAAAACCGCTTCGGCAGCTTCCAGAATCCGCCGTCGGCGCGCACCGCGTTCCCTGCCTCGGTGAGAAACGCGTTGCGACGCGGCTCTTCCCGAACGACCGTTCATTTGATGAATACCTATTCATTTTTATGGCGAAAGTCAATTTCGGAGGTGGCGGGGAGAATAAATCTTAGAACAAAAGCGGTCGCGGGCGATTCAATCGGGTATGGTTGGGAATGAGGTTCGGTCTTCGCAGGCGCTTTCGCGTGATGTCGCCGCTGAGGGTAGTCGGCCGTCTCCAATGAGCTGGCGAATCGCGCGCTGGGTGATTCTGTTGGGTTTGATTGTGGGAGGTTTTTTTGTTTGGAAGATTCGCACGACGGGAGCCGGGAGCCGGGAGGATGCGCAGGCTCGCGGCGCATTGCGCGGGCCCATCCCTGTGGTGACCGGCCAGGCTGAGCGCCGTGATTTTCCAGTTTATCTGAATGCGCTTGGCACGGTGCAGGCGTACAACAGTGTAACGATCCGGGCGCGTGTCGACGGGGAGCTGCAACAAATCTCGTTTCAGGAGGGGCAGAATGTGCAGAAGGGAGATTTGCTGGTGCAAATCGATCCCCGCACTTATCAGGCGCAACTCGATCAGGCGGTGGCCAAGAAAGCGCAAGACGAGGCACAGCTCGCGAACGCCAGAGTCGCCTTGGGAAGGAACGCAATGTTGCTGAAGAACAGCGTCGTCGATCAGCAGACCTACGACACGCAGAAGTATACCGTGGATCAGTTGCAGGCGCTTGTCGCTGCGGACCAGGCCGCCGTCGAGAATGCGCGAACCCAGCTCGATTACACGCGGATCACGGCGCCGATTTCCGGGCGCGTTGGCATTCGTCTGGTGGACGCGGGGAACATCGTGCGGAGCAGCGACACCTCGGGCCTGCTCACGATCAATCAAGTTCAGCCCATATCCGTTGTGTTCACGCTGCCTCAGCAGGATTTAAGAAGCGTGCGAGATGCGCTCCAGCAGGATAAGACCCTCCGGGTCCTTGCTCTGG
>DASTFP010000250.1:0-8653 GCA_035719865.1 Terrimicrobiaceae bacterium
GAACCTTTTGTCGCATCAGCAGCAGGCCAAGGCCATTTAGAGAATCGACCCGTTCGGGCGAGCCATGGCTGAAGCAACAATTCATCACTGCCAGCCGCGTCCCGGCCATTCGGAAATCCTGGGCGAAAATCTCTGCGTCGAGCCACAGGTCGCCACCATTCTCCGCGTTGAGCATGATCTCGATGCGGTTTTGCGCGTTCGGGCGTCCGTGGCCGACATAGTGCACGATGTCCCAACTGCCTTCCGCCAGAGCTGCGTTGACACTATCCGGCGTTACAGCCTGAATCAGTGCGCGCATCTCAATGCGTCGCGCGCCGCATTCGCGGGACAGGGTGTTGACCTCGTGCTCGGCGTTCAGTCCGCTGCCTTCAGGCACAATGACCAGCATGCGCAACGCATCGGAGTCACGCGACGAAAGATCAGGCGCTGCCGTGCCGGCGGAAGGCTCGTGCACGACGCAATAGTTCTGCGCCCCGGCAAGCGAACCCACGCTCCTGTCGTAGAGGGCTTCCCACGGCAAGGAATGCAAAGCCTCAGGCAGTTCGAGCCTGATGAGGAAGTTCGTGTCAACCGGTTGCCGCGAGCGCAGGCTGGCGACGGCGTCCTTGATCGGGCCGGAAGTCAAGCCGAGCCACATTTGTTCGCCGACGAAGTAGATGTCGTCCAGGCTGCAGACATTGGCTTCAATGTCTGCCAGTTTCTCGGCTACCTGCGTTCCGGGACTTGCGTCGAACGAAAATCGCGCCTCGACGGCCTCGCTTCCTTCCGCAGAAAAATAGACTCGGTACTCGCCGTTGGTTTGAGCCACCTTGAATCGAAGCGCAAGATCGTTCATAGTAGAGATCTGCGGCGCCGTAGCAGCTGCAGCGCTCTAATTTAATAATGCCTTGATGCGCTCTGCTACGCAATGCCGGAAGAATTCCGGTCTCTAAGTGAAAACGAGATATCGGCGATCTCGACGGGGCAGCCGTCCTTCCGGCTCATGGCCCTGACGAGCCGGAAGCCCGGACAAGTCTTCGGTGCCCGCTTGCGGTGCAAAGGGTGAGGACCTCGCGTTACGCTCCCAGGCCCGTGGCCGGTTCGATCAAAGAAGCCCCGGTTTCTTGGACGAAATGACATCGCCGGTCCTCGCAGAAAGCCTGACAACGCCAAGGTAGCGGTCGCGCTTGCCGTAGGCCCAGACGTCCCATATGGGATCGGCGGCCGGACCTACCTGGGTAAGCTGATAGCTTGCGCTCCGCATCCTCTCGCCAGCGCTTCCGAGTGCGTTTCGTGCGATGTCAAAGGCTTGATCCGTATCAACGCGGACTCTCGCCAGGTCGACAAAATTTCTTCGGTTCATCACCTGCCGCGCATCGAGAGAGCGTTTTGCCTCGGAGAGTTGTCCTCTCACGATCGTGATGCTGTAGAGGGGATCTTTGACGAGGAGACCGGCCTCTCGGGGATTTCGCGCCAACACATACCATCTCGCGGGATTTGGTCTTCCGTTGTCCGCAGAAACCCTCACGATTTGTTCTGCGAAGTGGCGCGGCAGCGCCTGCATGGCCTCTATCGCCCCATTTTGAGGATCTTGGGCGAGCGCCGTAAAAAGCGAGAATCCGATTGCGATCGAAAATGCGGAAAGAATCTTCATGTTTCGCCGATAACACGCTGAGAGGCGGAAGGGAAGCTTGTCGAGCAACGAAGCCCTCGTCGTATGGAAAGGCACTACCGAAGTTCACCGACCTAACGAGCCCAAACTTTGTCCCATCTGCGACAGAGTTTGGACGAGCATCTGAACTACTTCAATGACCGCACGGCGTTTTCAATCGCCTCGGAGAAATAGCTGACCGAAACCTCTATGGCTTATGAACCAGCTGACCCAGTGACAACCTGTTGTCCACTACGTCGCCCTAAGCCGATGGTTAGCGCGTCCTTCGCCAGCCGACCAATCAAGCCGCTGAAGATCAAACTGTGGACGGGGTACAAGACATACCAATACGCCAGACCCAACAGGCCCTTTGGCTCGAAGAACGCCGTTTGAGTAAGCAGAGTTTCGCTCGGCGATCGACGGATGGCCTGAAATTCGAGCCACGCACGACCCGGGACTTTCATTTCCGCCGCAGACGCATGGTCCGCGGCGGCTCGGCGGCTTCAACGCGCCAGAAATCCAGTGCGTCTCCAACGCGCAAATCCTCGGGATGGCGTCGTCCGCGTCGCATTCCCACTCCGCCAAAGAGCCGATCGACGAGGCCCCGCACTTGCCAGGTCCAATCCATGTAGAGCCAGCCTCTTTGTCCGCCCAGACGCACAAAGGCTCGATACACGGCTTCCGCGGGAGCGGCTACAATGCGCTGGCGGCGCTCGATGATCATGCCCTCGCTGGTAATCAGAGCGACGGGAGTCTTGCCGCCCTGGCTTGAGGTGAGGGCGTCGGTCCAGGAAGACTCCACCTCGTTGTGGTCGATCTTTCCGAAGGCGAGGCGCACGGCCGTCTCGTAGTCGAGCGGCGAGATTTCGGGAAAGAGCCGGTGCGCGATGTCATCGTGAACGACCACCTCGTTGAAGAGCCCCTTGATGAGGGGTCGCGCGATGCTTGCGGGTATCGGCGTGATTAGGTGAACCCAGTAAGAGGAGAGCTTCGGAGTGAGCACCGGCACCGCGATCAAGAGGCGCTTTAGTCCGCGCACACGGGCGTAGCGTGTCATCATCTCCGCATAGGTCAGAACATCACGGCCGCCGATTTCGATTACGCGGCCGAGGCTGTCCCGGCACTCAATCGCGGCCATCAGGTAATCGATCACATTGCGAATCGCGATCGGCTGAATACGTGTGTAGACCCACGTCGGACAGATCATCACTGGCAGCCTCTCCGAGAGGTAGCGGATCATTTCGAAGGACAAACTCCCCGAACCCACTATCACCGCAGCGCGAAACTCAGTGACAGGAACCCCGGCTCGCGCAGTGCCAGACCCGTCTCGTGCCGCGAACGCAAATGGGGCGATAAGTCCGCAGCCGAGTCGCCAAGACCTCCGAGATAAATTATCCGTTCCACGCCGGCCGCTTTCGCCGCGGCCGAACAATTCCGAGCCGCCGCGATGTCGAGCTCCGCAAAGTTGGCGCCTTTACCCAGGCTGTGGACGAGGTAATAAACCACGCTCACGCCGTCCATGGCGTCGGCCAGCGAAGCCGGGCTTAAGACATCGCCTCGAGTCACCTCCACCTGGTTCACCCATTCGCGACCCTGGAGTCGCGAAGGATCGCGCACTAAACAGCAAACACGATATCCTGCCTCAATTAGCCGTGGCACCAAACGACCGCCGACGTAGCCCGTCGCACCCGTGACCAATATCTTTTGGGAGGATTGCGGAGGCATAGCTTCAACCCTCTCTACGAGACTTTCTCGCGATCGGATGCCGCTCCGACCTGCACGAGGCGGATCTTGGTTTCTTGCGGCCAGGGTTCCGCGCCATTTGCGGAACTGGTAGTGCTGGCGGCGAAGGGCAGTGTCGCGGCTGAGGCGCTGCGACTTACGACCGCAGCGAACATCGCAGGGGAGCCCGTGATGGATGCCACGAATTCGACGCGGATGGCCCGAGATTGATGGAACGGCTTCAGCGCGAGTCTCCGGAGGCGCGTTTCGTCCAGGCGTTCAATCCCGTCCGCAACCGGCGCATGGTCGAACCGCTGCGCAGGTCCCGACTTTCGGCGGGAATCGCCTCAAGGCCATACGCCGGTGCGCTGACATCGTCCGCCAGAAATATTCCTCTGTGAGGAGGCGCGGAGGTATGGCAATAACTTGGGGATGCCGTCTCTGGCCGAAATTGTTGAAATTCTCTCAGGAATCTTCCCGGACAGTGCGATTCTCAAGAGTCGCGAGGATCTGATACCTTATTCGTTCGACGGTACGGCGACGCTGCAACAAATTCCCGTTGCGGTTGTCTTCGCGCGGACGGCTGACGAGGTGTCACGATTGCTAAGAGCCGCCAACGAGAGGGGTGTAGTGATTGTTCCAAGAGGGTCGGGAACAGGATTGAGTGGAGGCAGCATACCCGTCGAGGGAAGTATCGTCCTTTGTCTCACGCAAATGAACTGCATATTGGAGGTCGATTCCCGGAATCTCACGCTCCTCGCCGAAGCTGGCGCCACGACTCTTTCAATCGCCGAAGCCGCGGCACAGGCCGGGTTGTTTTATCCACCGGATCCCGGATCGATGAAGATCTCAACCATTGGGGGAAACGTCGCGGAGAACTCCGGAGGATTACGCGGATTGAAATATGGTGTCACCCGCGACTACGTTATGGGATTGGAGGTGGTCCTGCCTTCGGGAGAAGTCATCTTCACGGGTAACAAATGTGTCAAGGATGTCGCCGGCTATTCGCTTCGCGACCTCTTCATCGGCTCGGAGGGAACATTGGGCATCGTCACGAAGGTCCTCCTCAGCTTGATTCCGAAACCCGCTGCGGGAAGGACTCTTCTTGCGATCTTTGACCGTATGGAAGATGCGGCGAACACGGTTTCGGAGATCATTGCCGCGAAGATCATTCCCTGCACGCTGGAGTTTCTGGATCGAGTCACGATCAACTGCGTGGAGGATTACGCCGCCATTGGCCTGCCGCGCGATGCAGCAGCAATCCTGCTCATGGAAACAGACGGGCATCCCGCGGCGGTCGAGGAGGAGGCCCATCGCATGGCCGAGATTGCAAAGGCATTGCACGCGCGTGACGTAAGGGTCGCTCAAACAGCCGACGAGGCCCTGCGATTGGCCACGGCCCGGCGAGCGGCGTTTTCCTCACTCGCTCGAATTGCTCCGACAACGATTCTGGAGGATGCCACAGTGCCTCGCAGCGAGCTCGCGCGGATGGTAGAGCAGATCCAGCGCATCGCGGAAAAATATCAGCTAAGAATCGGCACTTTTGGGCACATGGGAGACGGCAATTTGCATCCGACATTTTTGACCAATGAGAAAGATTCCGAGGAGATGCACCGGGTCGAACTGGCGTTGAAGGAAATTTTCGATCACGCGCTGGCCCTGGGCGGAACCATTACCGGTGAGCATGGTGTTGGACTTGCCAAGAAGCCATTCCTGAAGGGTGCGCTCGGCGAGTTGAACCTCGAAGTGATGAAACGCATCAAAAAATCTTTTGATCCCAATGGCATATTGAATCCAGGGAAGATTTTTTGATGAACGCGCGCATCAAAAAATCCTTTGATTCCCTTGGCATATTGAAATCTGAGACGATTTTTTGATGAACGTTCAACGCTCAACATACAACGCTCAACGCTCAAGTGCGGGCCGCGCCTACGATTTGGAGGATCGGTTGCTGGAATATGCGGTTCGCGTAATCCGTGTCACAGAGTCGATGAAGCGCACCAGGGCCGCCTTGCATATTGCCGACCAGTTGCTGCGCTCGGGGACTTCGCCCTATGGCAATCATGGGGAGGCCGAGGGCGCGGAGTCCCGTGACGATTTCGTTCACAAACTCCGCGTCTGCTTCAAGGAACTGCGCGAATCACGGCGCTGGTTAAGACTTATTCAGCGTGCAGACTTGATTGAAAACCCCGAATTGCTTGGAGGTCTTATCAAGGAAGCCGACGAACTCGTAAGGATTTTTGCTCAAAGTATTCAAACCGCTAGAAAGCATCAAGAGGAGGGAAAACTTGAGCGTTGAGCGTTCAGCGTTGGGCGTTGAACGTTCTGCAAGAGCACATAGTCCAATTCGCGAATTGGACTATGCGCTCTTGCAGCAGTGCATTCACTGCGGCATGTGCCTCCCGACGTGTCCAACCTACGATGCGACAAAGATCGAAAGAAACAGTCCCCGTGGGCGAATAGCGCTTATGCGAGCCATCGCTGACCAGCGGCTCGAGCCAAGCCGGATCTTTGCCGAGGAGATGTATTTTTGCCTTGGCTGTCTGGCTTGCGAGACCGCATGTCCGGCCGGAGTCAAATATTCGCAACTTTTTGAGGCCGCGCGCGAGGAAGCGGAGCAATCCGGGGTGCTGCGGAAACCGAACCGCGATGTGATTCGCTCGCTAATCCTCAAGGGACTTTTCACCCATCCGCGGTGGCTGAGATTCGCTGGACGCCTGCTCTGGTTCTATCGCGCCAGCGGAGCACAGAATCTGTTTCGGCGCCTCCGCTTGAACACGGTGCTGCCCTATCGCTATCGGGAATTGGAAAGGATGACGCCGGTGGCCAGCGCGAAGTTCTCAAACCACCTCATCAGACCGATTGAGCGTCCGACGGGCGGAATCGCGTATCGCGTTGGCATGCTTACCGGCTGCGTGCAGGATATTGTGTTCTCAGAGATCAATCGCGATACGGTGGATGTTCTCCTTGCCAATGGCTGCGAGGTGCATACGCCTTCCGTTCAGTATTGCTGCGGTTCGTTGCACGCGCACAACGGAGAAGTGGAGGTTGCGAAGGATCTGGCCCGCAGGCAGATTGATGCCTTCGATAGCGGCGCCCTCGACGCGATCATTACCAACGCGGCCGGGTGCGGTTCGCATCTCAAGAGCTATGGTATCCTGCTGGGGGACGACAGCCGGTATTCCGAGCGGGCGCGCGCGTGGGCGGCGAAAGTCCGCGACATTCACGAATGGCTCTGTCTCGTCAATTTCCGAAGGCCGCAGATCCGTGGTGAAGGGAAACTTCCCGTGACCTATCATGAGGCTTGCCACTTATGCCACGGGCAGAAAATTACCAGACAGCCGCGGGAGGTTCTCCAGGCCATTCCCGGGCTTGAACTGAGGGAACTGGCCGAGTCGACCTGGTGCTGCGGAAGCGCGGGGATCTACAACATCACACAGCCGGAGATGGCGGCCAAGCTGCAGGAGCGAAAGCTTCGGCATATCGCCGATACCGGCGCTTCAATCGTCGCCACGGCAAATCCCGGCTGCATCCTGCAACTGCAGAGCGGGGCTCGCAGATTTTCGACAAAAGTCTCCGTTCGGCATCCTATCAGCTTGTTAGCCGAAGCGTATCGGTCGGAGCGCTGAGCCGCCATGTTCACGGAGGTTTTCGTCGCCTTGGCTGTTCTCGCTACCGTGTTG
Organism: Terrimicrobiaceae bacterium; assembly: GCA_035719865.1. Taxonomy (GTDB): domain Bacteria; phylum Verrucomicrobiota; class Verrucomicrobiia; order Chthoniobacterales; family Terrimicrobiaceae; genus DASTFP01. The sequence goes on from DASTFP010000250.1 coordinate 7,036, forward strand.
TTTCACACGGCAGGCGTCTATTTTGGCATCCAAGCGGTCTTAATCTCGCGGACGCCGCAGGCCGCGATCGGTTGGGGACTGGCTCTGGTCTTCGTGCCCTACGTTGCAATCCCCTTGTTTCTCGTTTTCGGTGAATCACGGTTTTCGGGCTACACGCTCGCCGGGGCCGAAGCAAACGCCGAGCTTGACGCAGCGCTCAGGCACGCGCAGCGGGCTCTGGCGCCATTCCGGTCCCCTTTGCTCGAAAAGTATTCCGACGCCGAGAGGTTGGGAGTCGGTCTGCGAGGAATTCCTCCAAGTGGTGGAAACGCTTGCCGCCTATTGATCGACGGGAAGGAGACTTTCCGGACGATATTCGAGGCGATTCAGAACGCGCAGAGCTATGTAATCGTCCAGTTCTATATCGTTCACGACGACGGGCTGGGAGGGGCGCTCAAGGAGTGTCTGGTTGCGGCTTCCCGTCGCGGTGTGCAGTGCTGGTTACTTTATGATGTTGTAGGTTCCAAAAGGCTGACGGGCTCCTTCTTGGACGAGCTGCGTGATGGAGGCGTATCCGTTCAGGCTTTTGTCACTAACCGCCAGTTTGGCCGGCGTTTTCAGATCAACTTCCGTAACCATCGCAAATTGGTAATCGTCGATGGAAGAATTGCCTTCCTTGGGGGTCTGAATGCCGGCGACGAATATCTGGGACTGGGCGTTCTGGGCGCATGGCGCGACACCCATCTTCAGCTGGAGGGTCCGGCTGTCGTCGGGTTGCAAGTCTCCTTTCTGGAGGATTGGTTTTATGCCTGCAAAGAGGTGCCTGATATTCCCTTCGAGCCCCTTGCGGCCGGAAGCCAGACGGTTCTTCCTTTTGCCTCCGGGCCGGCGGAGATTTGGAACGTCACGGCAGCACTCTACAGCGAAATCATTCACGACGTTCGCGAAAGACTATGGATCGCAAGCCCGTATTTTGTGCCGGACACCGCCCTGCGGACCGCCATCGGTCATGCCGCGCTAAGAGGAGTCGACGTGCGAATCATTCTGCCGCAGAAGCCGGATCACTTGTTGCCTTGGCTCTCTTCTTACACCTTCTATCCCCTCATGCTCGAAGCGGGAGTTAAAATCTGGCGGTACCAGAGAGGGTTCATGCACCAGAAAATCCTCTTGGCAGACCAGGACCTTGCGATCGTGGGTTCCGCAAACCTTGATTTCCGTTCCTTCATGCTCAATTTTGAGCTTTCCGCGGTCGTTCAGGACTTGGCGTTCGCCCGGAGCGTGGAGAAAATGTTCGAGAAAGATTTCGCGCGCAGCGAAGCGGAAAACCTTCAGAAATTCGAGAAAGGAAAGTTTTCTTTCCGGCTCAAATGCAGGCTCGCCGCATTGATGAGCCCGGAGCAGTAGTCCGGATTGCAGAATCGGGAAGCTGCTTTCGTGTGAATGCTCGGTTCCTCACCGCAGGGGAAACCGGGCGCGGCCTTAGTGGGGCTGGCCTCGCGTGCGCAACCTATCGAGCAGCACGGCCAGAATGATCACAGCGCCCTTGACAACCAATTGCCAGTAGAATGACACATTCATCAGGGTCAGGCCGTTGTTGAGGACAGCAACAATAAGAGCGCCGATCAGCGTTCCAAAGACG
>DASTFP010000251.1:0-2730 GCA_035719865.1 Terrimicrobiaceae bacterium
TGGCTGCCGGAGAGAAGCACGTCGATGCCGAGAGCGTCCATTGGGATGGGCTCCGTCGAGAAGGAGGAGACGATATCGACGATGAACATCACGTCCGGGAACTTTCGCATGACATCAGCGATGGGCGGGAGGGGATTGCGCACGCCACAGGAGGTTTCGTTGTGGATGAGTGTGAGTGCATCGAATGCTCCGGTCGAAAGCCTCTCTTCGATCATTTCGGGCAAGATGGCCATTCCCCAGTCAACCTGCAGTGCATCGGCGTCTTTGCCGCACCGCTTGCTGACATCGAACCACTTGTCTGAAAAGGCCCCGCACATGCAGTTGAGGACCCTGCGCTGAACGAGATTGCGGATCGCTCCCTCCATTACACCCCATGCCGATGACGTGGAGAGAAAAACGGGCCGCTGTGTCCCGAAGAGGGTTTTGAGGTTGGGTTGAATGCCTTCGTAGAGTGCCTTGAAGTCAGCGCCGCGATGACCGATCATCGGTTCGCACATGGCGAGAAGAGTCTTCCCGGAAACTTCGACGGGTCCGGGAATGAAGAGTTTGATGTGCTCTCGCATGGAAACTTCGCTTGTCAACCGCGACCTATCCAAAAAAATGGAAATTCTGTTCCAAGTCCGATAGCCTCCTAGTTGTCCCAAATAAAGTTTTCCAGGCGCAATCGATTGACGCGATCACGGGCTTCCTCGGCGCGAGGGCCATCAACGCTGCCGATCTTTTCGTAGACGGCAATCGCTTCCTTCCAGAGTTTTTGGGACTCCAGGAGCCGTCCTGCGTCGAACCCCGCTTTGTAGAACCAGAAGTATTCAGGCCCGCCTTTCTGACCCTGGGAGAAAGCTCCATAGTAGCAATCGAGCGCGGCATCATAGTTGCCAAGCTTTTCGCAAGCGGCTCCCATTTTGGCAAGGGCTTGGTGGCTCCACATCTTCGGCGCAGAGGGATCCCCGGAGACTTGTTTCCACGATGCGATGGCCGACCGGTAATTCTCGGTATCTTGAGCGCCCTGGGAGAAAAGCGTGTCCCCCTTTTCGATGAGAGCCGTGTAACGAAGCTCAGGATCGGGCTTCGATTCGAGGATGCGATCAATCACGCCGAGAGCTTCCTCGGGACGCTTGAGAGCGTTCAAAAGGCCGGCTTGAGCAAGCCGGGCGCGCAAGGAAAGCGGCCCGCCCGACTTTACCACCTGTTCGAAGATTTCGATGGCTTCCTCCATTTCTGACGGGTCTAGCGAACGCGCCATGGCTTGGGCGGTTAGAAAAACGGCCTTCTCAGCTAATGGCGAGTCCGAGAATCTTTCAGCGACGATGCCAAATTGGCCCCTGGCACCGAGATAGTCGCCCCGCCGGTAAAACGTCTCCCCCAATTTCATTCGCACATGGGCTTCGTACCGAGAGTCCGGATACTGCGCTATAAAGGTTTCCGCAAGTTTAGCGACCTGAGCCTCGGATTCGCGATCTCCCGTGTCTCCCTGGAAAATCGCGAGGTAATCCGTCCTTTCCTTCGTCGGCGGATCGTCCGTGGAAATGCGGCGCAGTTCAACACCTGCCTCCTCGGCCGAGATCTCCAAAAAGGCCCATTCTGCAAGAGCCAGTCTCGCGCGTTGGCCATATGCGGACTCGCTATCTGCTATCTTGCGAAGCAAATTCCGAGCGCTGGGCGATCTTTTGGCCGCCTGGCGCATGGCTTCGAAAAAGCGAATCCTTTCCACGGTTGACGCGAAACTGGAACGCTTGATCAATCGACGCATCGCTTCGTTTTCGGCTTCCGGGATGCCCGCGAGCAGAGCACAAATGGCGGAATTCTCAAGTGCCGCAGCCTCCAACTCAGGCGCGCCAGAGCCTTGCAGAAAGGAAGCCGCGGCCTCCTTGTACCGTCCGCCGGCGGCTTGCGCCTGTCCGCGCACGAAGCTGTTACGAAAGCCCCGGCCCGCTTGCGCGATCTGCAACGCCTCCTGCGCACGGCCTGCGGCAATTTGTGACGCGGAAAGCTCAGCGCGCGCCTCATCCGCGAGGAAGTGGCTTGGATATTGGGCGAGGAAATCGCTGAAAAGCTGCCGGCTCTTCTCGCCCTTTCTCGAACGCGCTTCGTTGCGCGCCAGGTAGAATAAGGCGAGAGCCGAGCGTTGTCCATTTTTGGAGTCCGCCGTCCACCGGCGAAGCTCCGTGCTCGAAGCTGCCCCTTCATAGACGTAGACTCGGTCGAGCGCGGCAAAAGCCGCAGGCAGGCCGGGAAGACGCGACTTCTCCTCAATATACGTTTCCATGATTTTCTCCGCCTCGCCGGCGTCTTCCTGCTGCAACCGGCATTCGGCCAGCGCGACCGCTACGCCACCGGCAAGCCGGGCAGGCAGATCCTTGATCGTTCTGAGTTTTTCTTCCGCCTTTGCGGATTCTCCGGAAGCCAGCAAGGCGCGCGCGACGAGGTAGCTCGCATCTTGCTGCTGTTGCGGAGAAAATTCCCTTGCCGACAGGACGTTTAGCGCCGCGCCGGGATCTCCAAGTTCCAGCCGGATTTCCGCGAGTTTCAAAGCGGCTTCGCCCGAAGAGGGATTTCTCTTCAAGAAGCTCGAGAGGGCCTCGGAGGCCTCGGAAGTCCGACCCAAGGCGTCCAGCATTTTTGCCGCTCCGACAGCGGCCTGGGCGGCGAAACGTTCGTCCTGGCCCAAACTTTGATAGAGTGGCAATGCCTTAGCCGGCTTGTTGAGCGCTGCGTAGGCCTGAGCGAGCC
>DASTFP010000252.1:0-11016 GCA_035719865.1 Terrimicrobiaceae bacterium
CGCTCGAGCGGAAAAACTATCCCTTCGACAACCAGCGGCTCGAGTTCCTGGGTGATGCGGTCATCCAACTGGTCGTCACCGAGCACCTCTACCGCCTCTATCCCGATTTCAGCGAGGGTATGATGACCAAGCTTCGTACCCGGATTGTCTCGCGCGCCGCGCTCAAGACGCGCGCGCAGGAGCTCGACCTCGGGCGTTACCTCATGATGGGTCGCGGCGACGAATCGAGCGGGGGGCGTGAACGCGCTTCCACCCTGGCAGATGCTTTCGAGAGCGTGGTGGGAGCCGTCTACCTTGACGGCGGCTTCGACGCGGCCCGTAATTTTGTGCTGCGTGCCACCGAGGATGACTTCGAGCGCATCGCGCGAAATCCCGAGGAGGTCAACCCGAAAGGTGCTCTGCAAGAAATTCTTCAAGCCATCGAGCCTTGCGCGCCGATTTACGAGGTGCTTGAGCAGAGCGGGCCGGATCATTCCAAACGCTTCGTGGCGTGCGTCATCTGGAACGGTTACGAACTGGGACGCGGCGAAGGGCTTAGCAAAAAGCAGGCACAAGTCGCGGCCGCCAGCGACGCGCTCGCGCGAAAAACCTGGGAAGGCACAAGGCGGAGGCAGGCTGTCGGCGCGGCGAAATGATTTACTCGCTCACTCTTCAAACGGCCGGTTTTGTGACGGGCGTCGTCCTTCTGGCAGTACATCTCGTCGCCTTGTGGCGTTCGGTGGAGACGCGGAATTGGCTCAAGCAATTTCCACGCTCTCGCGCGATGGGCACTCTCCTCATCGCCCTCGCAGCAATTTGGAGCTTCCTGCTGATGCGGGGGATGGATCTCGGCGAGTTCGCGCGACTGCGGAATCTCATGCTTATCGCCATCGTGGCAGGCGCTTTCCTCGCCTGGAAATACGTCGAGGAGTTCCTGGCAGTGAGGGCTGTCGGCATGCTCGCTTTGCTCGCGTCGGAGCCTCTCCTGGAAGCGGCTTTCATGCGGCAGGAAACGACTCGATTGCTCCTCGTGCTGCTCGCCTATGTTTGGATCATCAATGGCCTGTTCTGGGTGGGCATGCCTTGGCTCATGCGAGATCAGATCGCATGGCTTACGGCCAGGACTCCGCGATACCGCGCCGCCGCCTGGGCAGGTGTGCTTTACTCCGGCGCCTTGATCCTTTGCGCCCTTTTCCTCTGGAAGTAGGGACGACTGTTGCCTGTGCTAAGCCGCCAATGGCTGCTTCTCACGGTGTTTCTCAACGAAGTACTTCATCGTGTGAAACAAGACGGAATCGAGATCGTGTTTTGATTTCCAGCCGACAAGCTTGCGAGCCTTCGTCACATCAGGGATGCGCCGGTCGCAGTCCTCGTATCCTTTGCCATAAAACTCCTCGCTGGAGACGGAAATGATCTCGGGATACGGGTCACCCGGTTGACGGAAATCCTTGTCAAAGATCGCGCACATCTTATTCGCGAGTTCCTTGATGGTCACTTCGTTCTCCGGTGTGCCGATATTGAAGATCTGCCCGTCGCAGACGCCGCCGCGATTATCGACGATGCGCGAGATGCAATCGACCGCATCGTCAATGTAGGTGTAAGCACGATAGTTCACCCCGCCGTCCACCAGCTTGATCGGCGTGCCGTATAGGAGCGCATTCATGAAGTGGCTGAAGACGCGGGGATTGCCAGTTTGCTCGCTGGGAAGGTAATCGATGCGAGGACCAATGAAATTGAATGGCCGGATGATTGTGTAGTTCAGTCCTTCCTCGAGACCATAGGCGTGCAAGACGCGCTCAAGTAGTTGCTTCGCGCAAGCGTAGATCCAACGGTGATTCTTGACCGGTCCCATGATGAGAGGCGTCTCATCCTCAGCGAATGGTGTGGGATGCTTCGAAGAGTCCTTGCCAAAAGCCTTGGCGGCGGTAACGCCGTAGACCTCGCACGTTGAAAATTGGACGATTCGCTTCTTATGCTTCACGCAAAATTCGGCGATCTTGAGATTCTCGGAGAAGTTCAGCTTGAAGACATCGATCGGATTGCTGACGTAAAGACTCGGGTTGGCCATCGCCACTAAATCGATGACCACCTCGTGCTCAGCAGTCAGGCGTTCCAGCTCTTTCTCATTGGCGCGAATATCGAAATGGATGAAACGGATATCGCCGCTCTTCACTGTGTCGTCGAGCTTCTCGCGTTCGATATCAAGAGCAGTGATCTCGTGCTGCCCGTCGCTGACGAGACGCTCGGTGAGATTCGCGCCAATGAATCCACCGGCACCTAGAAGAAGGATCTTCATGAAAAACTTTCCATTTACGATTGGGGGGCCTCTGGCGTCAATTTATTTTCTTCTCGGCGGGGGACTTGCCCGGCGCTGCGTTGCGGACAAGGTCCCGGTAATGTCCCCTCAGATGGCGAGCCATCATCTTGACGACGTTGATCCCGTAGGGAATGGGGTCGAGGCTCGAAACCTCGTCGTCATAGCGCGTTGGAATGGAAAGCTGGGCGCATTCCATACCGATGAGGTGAGCCAGAACGATCATTTCCGCATCGAAGTTGTAGTTGTTCTGGAGCTTTTCAAACGGAACGCGCTCGAGCAGCTTTCGCGAGTAGAGCATGTAACCGCTGTGAAACTCGGCCATCCGCGTTCCGAAGACGATGTTCTCCAGAAAGGTGAGCACGCGGTTCGGGATGTAGCGCGCGTAGGGCATCCCTCCGCGAAGCGCCCCCCCGCCGATCATCCGAGAGCCCTGGACGATCTGCGCCTTGCCTTCGACAATCGGCTTCATGAGATCGAGGACGACCTCGGGCGCGTATTGCCCGTCAGCATGGACGACGGCGAACACGTGCGCGCCAAGGTCGAGTCCTCGCCTGAGACCGGTCTTCTGGGCTCCGCCGTAGCCCCGGTTGACCTCATGATGCACGACATCCAGCCCGGGCCATTGGTTCTTGAGGCGCTCCGCCACTTCGCCGGTTCCGTCGGGACTCTTGTCGTTCACGATGATGGCGACTCCGTCGTCCCAGAATGCCTCGGGAATGCGCGGAAGGACGGACGGCAGGGTGCTCTCGGCGCGGTAGGAGGGGATCACGATAGCCTTCTTCATCGGGAACTCCTTCCATGAAACCGATGTTGCGTGGTAAGGGTCAAGGCAAACAATCCCGGACTTGAGCCGCGCGAAAAACCGCGCCTCCGGAAACTTTTGGTTGCCAGAACGCGCCAATACGCTAGTTTTCCAGCCCCTTTCCCATGCCAAAGCCAATCGCACGCAGCAAAACACGCAAATCGGTTGCCAAGCGCTTTAAGATCACCGCCAGGGGCAAGGTGCTGCGCACGCGCGGCGGACGGCGGCATTTGCTTCAATGCAAGTCGGCCAAGCGCAAGCGCAAGCTTGCGAAGTCCGTGCTGGTGCACGATTCGGACGTTGCGCGCATAAAGGTCAACCTGCCCTTCGCGTAGAGAAGACCGATCCGCCGGACTGCTTCGAAAACTCGGGGCTAACGGAACTGGTGAGTTCGCGGATCGTGAGAAACCAACAGCCAGATCCACGGAGACCCGCTCGAAACGAGCGGGGCACAGGACATGCCACGCGCAACGAATTCGCCCGCGAGTCGCGCTCGCCGCAAGCGGGTGATTAAAGCTTCAAAAGGTTATCGCGGCCGTCGATCGAAGCTCTTCCGCTACGCGAAAGATGCCCAGATGAAGGCGAAATATTGGGCCTATCGCGATCGCAAGACTCGCAAACGCACCTTTCGCTCACTTTGGATCACACGGCTCAATGCGGCAGTTCGCGCCGAAGGAATCACTTACAGCCGCTTCATGGAAGGTCTCAAGGCCGCGGGTATCGCTCTCGATCGGAAGATTCTGGCGGATCTTGCCGTTCAGGATCAGGCCGCGTTCAAGCAGATCGTCGAAAAGGTGAAATCGGCCTCCGCGCCCAAGGCTGCCTGATAATCCGCCGGCAGGAGGATTTTTCCGCGCCACTTCTCCGCAGGACCCGGCACAACAAGCTATTCGATGGAGCTTCGAATCGAATCATTGCGCGCGGAGGCCGCAAAGGCAATTGACGCCGCGAGCGATTTCAAATCTCTCAATGCCGAGCGGGTGCAATACCTCGGTAAGAGCGGCGAGATCACCCGCCTCAGTGAAAGCATGCGCGAAATCGCGAAAGAGGATCGTCCGCGGGTCGGCAAGCTGTTGAATAGCCTGCGCCAGGAGGTCACCGCGTTGCTTGAGCAAAAAGAGCAGGCGTTAAAAGCCGCGGCAGATGCGCGTGACCTCTCGGCGATTGATATCACGCTACCCGGCACGAGCCGCGACCTTGGATCCATCCACCCGCTTACCCGCCTGCTGGACAAGGCCGTCGGGATTTTTCGAAGACTCGGCTTCGCCCTCGCTGATGGCCCGGATATCGAAACCGAATTCCATTGCTTCGACGCGCTAAATACACCCCCTGATCACCCGGCGCGCAACGAGCTGGATACTTTCTATCTGCCCGACGGACGGCTACTCAGAACTCATACCTCCACGGTCCAAATCCGCGTGATGGAAGGGCAAGCTCCCCCCGTTCGCGTTATTGCTCCCGGCGCCGCCTATCGGCGTGACGAGGTCGACGCCACGCACCTGGCCCAGTTCATGCAGATGGAAGGACTCTTTGTGGATCGGGAAGTTTCTGTTGCCGACCTCAAAGGGACGCTGGAATTCTTTTTTCGCGAACTCCTGGGATCGGAAACCAAAGTTCGGTTCCGTCCGCACTTTTTCCCGTTTACCGAACCGAGCTACGAGATCGATATTGCCTCTGACGCCCTCGGTGGAAACTGGATGGAGCTCGCCGGATGCGGGATGGTGGACCCCGCCGTTTTCGAACAGATTTGCAACAGGCGCGGCGACCGCGCTTATGATCCCGAAGAGGTCACCGGATTTGCATTCGGCTTTGGGCTCGACCGCCTGGCGATGAATCTCGGCCACGTCCAGGACATCCGCATGCTGGTGGAGAGCGATCTTAGATTTCTCAAGCAATTCTGACCGAGTGAAGGATCACCCCTGAGACGTCGAAACGATGTACCTTTCCCTCAACTGGCTGCGCGACTTTGTCGATTGGAAGGGCTCGGCTTCCGAGCTCGACGATCTCTTCACGCGCGCGGGAGTCAAAGTCGAGGACATCAAGCAAAAGGGAACGGAGATTCCGAACATCGTTATCGCGCAGATCCTCGAATCCAGCCGGCATCCGAATGCGGATCGCCTGAGCGTCTGCCGGGTTGATGACGGCTCGGGCCAGTCGCGTCAAATCGTCTGCGGCGCAAAGAACTACCGTGTTGGGGACAAGGTGCCGCTCGCCCTACCCGGGGCCGTTCTCCCGGCGGGCCTTAAGATCAAAGTGGGGAAATTGCGCGGTGTGGAAAGCCAAGGAATGCTTTGCAGCTCGAAGGAACTCGGGCTGGCGGACGATGCGGAGGGTCTTCTGATTCTGCCAACGGAGGCTCCTGTCGGAAGACCCCTCTCCGAGGTTTATCCAAATGACACGATCTTCGAACTTGAGATTACTCCCAACCGCCCCGATTGGCTAAGCCACCTAGGCTTGGCCAGGGAAGTTGCCGCGTTCTCCGGAAGAGGGCTACGCGCGCCGAATATCGAGGTTCCCGGGATCTCGAATGCGCACGATGGAATCGTCTCCGTTCGGGCAACGGACCTCTGCCCGTTTTATTCGGTGCGGCGGATTCGGGACGTAAAGGTCGCACCAAGTCCGCAGTGGCTTTCCGACCGGCTTACGGCGGCAGGCTTGCGACCCATCAACAACATCGTTGACATCACCAATTACGTTATGCTGGAACTCGGACAACCCCTCCACGCTTTCGACGCCGGCAAGGTGCATGGCGGGATCGTCGTACGGCACGCTCGCCCTGGAGAAGACTTTTCGGCCCTTGACGGAAACAAGTATCATCTGAGCGCCGGAGATCTTGCCATTGCCGATAGCGACGGGCCGATTGCGCTCGCCGGCGTGATGGGTGGAGAAGGGTCCGGCGTGACCGAATCGACCAACGAGATTCTCCTGGAGAGCGCATATTTTGAGCCGTCCTCCATCCGGCGTTCGGCCCGCCTTCATAGTCTCCAGAGTGAATCGAGCTACCGCTTTGAAAGGGGAGTGGACCCCTCGGGCGTGCTGATTGCCTCGGCGCGCGCCACGCACCTTATCGAGGAAGTCGCGGGCGGCAGGGGAGAAGAGAAAGTCACGACGGCAGGGGTGTTGCCCGCTCCGCCCGGCCCCGTCATTCTGCGGCTGTCGCGATGCCGCCTACTCCTCGGCGCGAATCTGTCCACGAAGGAAATTCGCGATGCACTCGTTCGGTTGGGGCTCGCGCCGATGGCCGAAAGTGAAGACTCGGTGGAATGGAGGATTCCCAGCCACAGGGGCGATTTGACCCGCGAGGCCGATCTGGTCGAGGAAGTGGCCCGCGTTGTTGGGATCGAAAAAATTCCCAGTCGAATCGCCGCATCGCCCGCTCGTCCCGGTGACGCGGATGCGGTTTACGATTTTCGATCGGCGGTCCGGGAGGAACTGAGAGCACTGGGCTTGAGCGAGGCTCGCACCAGCACGCTCGTCTCCGAAAAAATGCTTTGGGGCAATGCCGCACCCTGGCGCCTGCGCAACCCCGTGGGAGAAGACCAGGCTTTCTTACGCACAAGCCTCCTCCCAGGCTTGATTTCCGCTCTGCAGCGCAACATTCGGCATGGCGCACCGTCCATCGCGCTTTACGAAGTCGGCCGAACGTTCCACCAAGGAGACTTCGAGGAGCGGGAGACGCTGGCCATGACGCTCCACGGGGAAAGCGCTTCGAGGACCTGGCGCGGAGGCGAAGTGAGGGCGTTTGATTGGCATGACGCGAAGGGGATTCTCGAGGTCTTGGCAACGGTTCCGCTGACACCTGTGCGCGAACAGGGAGATTCTTACCTGGCTTTGTCCGCCGCAGTCTTTGCAGGGGAGAAGCGGGTCGGAATGCTGGGCCAGCTCGCACCCGGCTTCGCCCGCACGCTCGATGCCACCAAACCAGTGCTGGTCGCGGAACTGTCTCTCGACATGCTTCGAATGCTTCGACGTACACCCACCTTTCACGAGATTCCAAAGTTCCCGCAAGTCGTCCGCGACATCGCCGTTATCTGCCCGATCGGCTTGCCGTACGGGGATATCGAAAGTGAGCTTTGGAACGCGAACGAGAAGCTCCTCGCCAAGATCGAAGTCTTCGACGTCTTCACGGACCCGTCGGGAAAAATACTGCCGCCAGATCGCAAATCGATCGCGATCTCCTTGACATTCCGAGCTCGGGAGAGGACGCTGGAAAGCCAGGAAGTCAACGCTGCCTGCGAACGCTTGAAGCAGCAGTTGAAGGCAAGGCTGGCAGTGGATTTCCGGTGATCGCTCTCTGGAAAATTTCAGTTCGCCTGGAAAGGCGGCGAATCAATTTGTCCTGCGGTGCTCGCGATTGAACGGCGCAACGTCCCGAACCGATACATCAAATCGTCCCGGAGGCTGGGCCGGGAGGCGCAATGACAGGCCTTCACTGGAAGTCAGCGCGCTTTGCGGCGGTCATCCACCCTTGAAGAGGGAACGGGATATGCATCGAAACGGCACTCGCGGGACAAAAACTCAAATGGCCTGCTTCCTGAGAAGCAGGCCATTCTTCTCCCGTGAAGGGTAGCGCGCGAATCCGTCGTTCGCAGCTTCCTCAAATTCTCGCGGCGCGACCATTTGCCGTTGAGCGCCCTTCAGCAACGTCTATTGTTCCGCGATGAATGCGATATTAGCTCTGGAAGACGGAACTATCTTTCGCGGGGTTTCTTTCGGCGCGGCGCGAACTCAAGCCGGCGAGATCTGTTTCAACACGTCGATGACCGGCTACCAGGAGGTGCTCACTGATCCTTCCTATCGTGGCCAGATCGTCGCAATGACGTATCCGCTGGTTGGAAACTATGGCGTCAACCTCCTCGACGTGGAGAGCGCCGCGCCGCAAGTCCGGGGCTTCGTCATTGAAGAGCTCAGCGCCCTGGCAAGCAACTGGCGGTCGCAGGGAAGCCTCCACGATTTTCTTTCCGAACACGGAGTCCCCGGAATTCAAGGCATCGATACCCGTGCGCTTACACGCCGGCTGCGGAGCTCGGGCGTGATGCGCGCGTGCATCGCAATGGCTGAGGTGGGTGACGAGGAAGCCGTTGGCCAGGCGCGAGCGGTTCCCTACGAAGGCGTGGATTTCGTGCAAGAGGTGACAACTCCGTCGCAGTATGATTGGGACACCGAAGACCGGCTGAGCCGAAAGTGGACGCTCTCCCGAAGCGATACTCCCGCCGGCGTAACCGGTGACGAAGCGGGGAATCTCTTCGAGGAATTGCCTCCGGCTTCCTTTCGAATCGCCGCCTTTGACTTTGGAATCAAGAGAAACATCTTGCGCTCCCTGCGTCGAAATGGCTTCGCTGTGCGGGTTGTTCCGGCGTCCACGTCCGCTGCGGAGGTCCTCTCGATGAAACCCGACGGTGTTTTCCTGTCCAATGGGCCCGGAGATCCTGCAGCATTGAATTACACCCACGAGACAGTGCGCGAGCTCGTTGGGAAGCGCCCCTTGTTCGGTATCTGCCTCGGGCATCAAATTCTCGCGCTGGCCTTGGGGGGTAAGACGTTCAAACTGAAGTTCGGCCACCGCGGCGCAAATCAGCCTGTCAAGGACCTTCGAAGCGGCAAGGTGGCCATAACTTCTCAGAATCACGGTTACGCCGTGGATCCGGATTCCCTGCCCGACAACGTCGAAGTGACGCATCTCAATCTGAACGATGGCACCGTGGCCGGGCTGCGACACAAGGAGCACCCGGCGTTCAGCGTCCAATATCACCCCGAAGCTTCCCCGGGACCTCACGATGCCTCGTATTTTTTCGCCGAATTCGCCAAAGAGGTTGAGGCTGCAAGAAAAAAGTCTTAACAGATCGCTGCGATGGCCCAGCTCAGGATTTTTCTCTCAGCGGACAATCCTGTCAATTTTGACCTTGGCGAGGAGAGAGCGACCCTCGGGCGGCTTGCGCACAACACGCTTCAGATCGACGAAGTTTCCGTTTCTGGCCATCATGCGGACATCTTCCTGCAGGCGGGCAGGTATCTTCTCCATGATGCAGGCTCCACGAATGGAACCTTCGTAAACGGCCGTCAAATCACCGATGCGGTTCTTCACGATGGTGACGAAGTGCGCTTCGGGACCATTGAGGGCCTTTTCCTGAACGAGCATGGGTCGGTTTCTTCTGAGCCGCGCCCGGATTTCCTTACGACATCCCTCGAGGTCGCGACATCAAGCACGCGCCCGCAGACCTTTGTCAGTTCTTCGCCATCGCCGAAAAGCGTTCAGAGCCGGGACCGTTTCGCCACAGCGCTCTATAGCCTTGCCGCTTTCGCCTTCTTGTCGGCCGCGATGGCCGTTTTTTTCATCCTGACGATGTGAGCGATAAGCCGTCCAATAAGAACGGCTACTGGCCCAACTCAACGTTCCAGTAGGCGAGATCGAGGAAATGCTTCCAACTATCGTGGTGATGGCGGGAGAAGCTGATGTTGACGAACGGTCGCCATTTCGGGCGCCTTGGCTTGCGGATAAGCTGGAGGCCCGCTTCATGGGGAAGCCTGTTGCCCTTCCTCGTGTTGCAGGGGATGCATGAGCAAACAATATTTTCCCACGTCGTCTGGCCTCCACGATCCCTTGGAAGGACATGATCAAGATTCAAATCGCTTCGCTCAAAGAGCTTGCCGCAGTACTGGCAGGTATTCTTGTCCCGTTCGAAGACATTGTGCCTTGTAAATTTGACCTCCTTCTTCGGCAACCGCTCGAAAAGCAACAAGACGATAATCCGCGGTATGCGTATATTGACCGAAATCGTGCGAACCATTTCTGGTTCCGGATTCTCCTTTGAGAAATCCTGCCAACTCAGGAAGTCGTGTGTCAGATAATCGTTTCCGCCGTCCGTGGACACTACCTGCGCATGTCCCCTGTAAACAAGCGTGAACGCACGGCGGACGGAACAGGTGTTTACCGCCTGCCACAAGCGGTTAAGCACCAGAACCGGTCGGTCTAAAATGGCTTCCATCTCAAAATCAACGCGGCCCATTCTGCGAAGCCGCTGAAAATTTGCGCGCAAGCTAGCATCCGCCCGTTGAACTTGTCAACTCCGGCAGGGGAATTTGGCAGCGAATGCAACACCCTTATTACATTGCAGTTATGCTGTACGGTTTCATATCTTTCGCCCTTGCATTTGGCCTCGACTTCATGATATTAGCGTCCGTTTTTGAATAAATGTGCCGGTCGGGTCTGCTCTTAATTATTCTCGGGGCATCGCTTATGATGCTAAGCCGTGGGTTCGCTGAGGATTCCTCGGACCTGTTTCTCAAAGCCTACAAAGATTTCGCTGCCGCTGAAAAGCTCGAGCGGGAATCAAAGCCACGCGACGCCTTGAAGAAGTATCGATCGGCCCAGCAGATCCTCCAGCAAATCGCCAAATCAGAGCCTGACTGGCAGCCGTTGGTGGTCGACTACCGCCTGAGAAAGACGCAGGAGAACCTTATCCGCTTGGAGGGAGACCTCGCGAACCTGACGCCAGAGCCGCCCGAGGGAGAGTTGCCGGAGCCTGACAAGGGAAAATCATTGCCGGCCGTCTCGGCCCTACCTGTCGTAGCTGTCAATCCGCCTGTGGCGTCCAAACGCTCCGCGGGAGAGCCTGCGCGTGCCGCGCCATCGGGCCGCAATGGCTCAATCGGCCGCGAGGCTCCCGGCGTTGCCGAACGTGAGATTCGCGATTTGCGCCGCCAACTCACACAGGCGCGTTTGGAGAATGAGCAATTGAACGAACGCCTCGTCAAGAGATCTGCCGATCTTCAAAGTGCGCTCGTCGAGGTTGACAAGACAAAGGTGAGCGTCGTGGAACTGAAGGCGCAGCTCGCGCAAGCCTCCGCTTCGCTCGAAGACATGAAGAAGGAAGGCGTTACGCTCAACGATATCCGCGAAAGTCTTGAGAAGCAGTAT
>DASTFP010000253.1:0-7901 GCA_035719865.1 Terrimicrobiaceae bacterium
CCATACGGCGGGCACTTCAGCCTGGCGAAACCCAACGATCCCATCCTGCACATACTGAGTGGAAACACCCCCCACGCGGGCTTGCAAAGCCTGATTCGCGGGCTGCTTCTCGGCGCGATGAACTACGTGAAGATTCCCGCGAGCGGTTTGTGGGAAATCGAGGAGTTTGCAAAAATGCTGCCGTCTTCACTTAAGAAGAGACTGGATTTGGGCACGGAGCTTGCCCCGCAGTGGCTTCGCGATGCCAGGGCATGGGTCGTCTTCGGAACCGACGAAACCATTGCCCGCTTCCGATCAAAAGCCCCACCGGGCGTCGTGCTCGAAGCCCATCCCCACCGTATCAGTCTAGAGATAGTTTTCGATGACGCGCGCGGAGATTCTTCACCGCTCGCGGCAGTAGACATCTCCCAGTTTAACCAAAAGGGATGCCTTTCTCCACACGACGTCTATGTTGCGGGCGACGCGAAAGATTATGCCGTGCGATTGGCAACAGCGATGGCGCGCTACGAGCGAGAAGATCCGCGTGGACCGATCACCTCTGCGGAGGCTGCCGAAATCGCGGACATGCGCGCCAACTACAGGTTTCGTTCCGCCAACGACCCACGTGTGGGGATTTGGGAAAGTGAGAACTCTACGGCCTGGACGGTCATCTACGAAGAAGATCCGTGGTTCGCGGCCTCGTGTCTGAACCGGCTCGTTTTCGTCAAGCCGCTTTCCGCAGAGCTCATTACCGCTCTCGGGCCGGCCCTGCCTTGGATCGCAGCCGTCGGGATATGGCCGGCAACGCCCGAGAACGCCGAGAAGGCCGCCCTCCTTCGGCCTTCGCGTATCTGCCCGGTGGGTCAGCTGCAATATCCCCCTCTCGCCTGGCACCAGGAAGGTCGTCAAACTTTGGCCCCTCTCGCCCGATGGGTTGATTTCGAGCCGGACTTTCGGTAAAAGCCGAATTTTCCTGTGTCGAAAGAACAGTCGATTGTTACTGAAGGAGTTGTGGTCGATGTCCTGCCGGGCACGATGTTCCGGCTGAAATTGTCGAACGGGCACATCGTGCTCGCACATATTTCCGGCAAAATGCGCAAAAACTTTATCCGGATTGTTCCTGGGGATCGCGTCAGCGTTGAGATCTCGCCCTACGACCTGACGAAGGCTCGCATAATTTTCCGCGAGCCCGAAGCGCCCCCGCCCGGCAAACAATAACGGAGAGCACCGCACTTGGAACGCCCGGAGTTTGGTGCATCATAAACCGTCTATGAGAGCGAATCTTCTCTTTCAGCCACCTCGCGAAGCCCTCGCTACGCAAAGACATTACGGGTGTTTGCGATCTCTTTCGCGGACCAGGATGGCATTCCGAAGGGCAATCAGGCTTGCCAGTCGAGCAAACCTCGAGACATGACTCGCATAAACGCAAGCAACCTGGGGAATCTTTACCGCCAAGCGGCGGAGAGATTCGGCGAGCTCCCGGCGTTCGCCGCGAAGGATTCCTCCGGCGTCTACCAACCGATCTCATTCCGGCGACTCTACGACGATGGCCTCTCGCTGGCTACCGCGCTCATCGATCTTGGGCTTCGCCAGCGAGAGCACGTCGCATTGCTTTCCGACAATCGCCCGGAATGGATTCTGTGCGACTACGGAGTTCTGCTGGCGGGCGGCGCAGACGTCCCCCGCGGGGCGGATGTCACGCCGGCCGAGATCGCCTACATTCTTGCACACTCCGATTCACGCTTTGTGTTCGTGGAGAACGACGGAATGCTGGAGAAGCTCGACCGGATCCGTCGCACGGTTCGGGGGATCGAGAAGATCATTCTCATGGACCCAAAAGGTCATGCCGTGGGTGGCGTGCTCCGGCTTCAAGATCTGGTAGCACAGGGAATTGCGCTGCGCTCCGGGGGGGACCGCAGAGCAGAAGAGCGTCTTGCAAGCATTCGCCCGGAAGACCTCTTTACGATAATATACACGTCCGGCACCACAGGCACGCCGAAGGGAGTCCAGCTGACTCACGCCAACATGGCATCCCAGATCCGAAATCTCCCCTTCGATTTCGGCACGAGCGATCGGGCGCTCACCATCCTTCCCGTTTGGCATAGCTACGAACGCGTCTTCGAGATGGTGGCCATCAGCATGGGAGTCTGCACCTACTACACGAACCTTCGCAGTATCGGCGAAGACCTCAAGACCGTCCGGCCTACCGTCATGGCCTCGGCCCCGCGCCTCTGGGAGAATCTTTACCAGAAACTCATGGCCCGGATTGGCGAGGCCCCCCCTTTGCGACGCGGTCTCTTTCATGCCGCGCGCTTCTGCACTTGCCGTGTAAAGCGCGCCGAAAGTTATTTCCGTGGACAGGAACTCGACACGATCGGCCGCCCGCTTTTCGAACGCGGCACCCGCGCCGTGGCACATTTCTTTCGCTGGATCGCCCTCTATGCGCCTTATCGCATTCTGGATAGAATCGTCCTCGCAAAACTTCGGGCGGCTGTGGGATGCGGGGAGTTCCGGGGCACGATTTCCGGAGGAGGGGCGCTCCAACCGCACGTGGATGAATTCTTCAATTTTATTGGCATACCCGTGCTCGAGGGCTACGGGTTGACCGAATCCTCACCAGTCCTCGCCGTTCGCACCTGGAAAAACCTGGTCATTGGAACAGTGGGCCCTTTCTACCCCGAAACAGAGATGCGAATAGTTGATCTTGAAAACGGCCGCGTCCTCTACCCGGACCGCTCACGCAAGGATCAGGGTCGTGGACGCCAGGGCGAAGTCCACGCGCGCGGACCTCAAATCATGAAAGGGTATTACAAGGATTCCGAGGGAACCTCCCGCGTGTTCCACGACGGATGGCTGAAGACCGGCGATATCGGGATGGTCACGTTCAATGACTGCTTGAAAATCCTCGGACGTTGCAAAGACACCATCGTTCTTCTCAACGGCGAAAACGTGGAGCCGCTTCCCATCGAGTCGAAGCTTGTTCATTCTCCGCTCGTGGATCATTGCTTGATCGTTGGCCAGGACCAGAAGCACATCGGAGCCCTAATCGTCCCGGCGCTTGACGGCTTTCGTGCTGCCGGCGTGAACGCCGCAAACTTGCTCGAACTCGCGGCCAACCCGCGGACGCGCGCGCTGATGGAGGGTGAGATACGCCGGCTTATCAATGCCGAATTGGGATTCAAGAGCCATGAACGCATCGCGGACTTTCGCTTCGTCACCAAACCCTTCGAAGTCGGACAGGAAATGACGGCGACATTCAAACTCAAACGTCATGTCGTCACCAGTCAATACGCTTCGCTGATTGAGGAAATGTATCCCGGGGTGCTGGAGACAGCCGCGCGCAAAGGCTAAACCCGCGCGCGCCGGGAGCGCCGAATGCTTTGATTCTCGTAACCAGCCAATTGACCGCGCCAATAATCATTGTCGGCCGAAGTCTTAGTTTGCCCGGTTCGACGAAACTCGGGCCCTAATGACTTTTGAGCGCATCGGGAAAGCGATCCGGGACGAGGTTCAAGATGATGTTGTGCTCAAGAAACGCCTTCAGCCCGGCGAGCACCAGGGCAAATCCCTCCGTTAATTCGAGCGCCTGTTCCACGATCTTGTCGCCGTCTCCACTGAAGCCCGTGTTCGTAATACTGACGAAAGTTGTGTCGTCTGCTCGAGCGGTAAAAATCCACTCCACTGTCGTGGGGGTTTCGTGTCCCGACCATTCGATGAGTATTCGCCTATTCTCTTCGATCGATTTCACGCTCACTTGAGCAGAATGACCATACATTTCCCAATCCCAGCGGATTTCTTTTCCCGACTCCAGTCTACCACTGCCTTTCGTGAACCAGAACTTTGAAGTAATGTCCGGATTGACAAAAGCCTCAAACACTTCTGCCACCGGTTTGCGGATGAGCATCTCTGCCTTGGCGACTGGTGGGTGTTGAATTCTCATAGATTTTCTCCATTAAATGACCAGGCTTTCCGAGTGCTAACATGACGAATTGCGCCGCAAATAGATGGTCCGCAAGACGCTTCTTTTTTCAACTGGGACATGGAGCGAAACGATATTTTCTAGCTTGTCTCCGTGCGGATGGAGTCCGCTGAACGTCATTGTTCGGGGTTGGATCTTCAGTTGGTGTAGTTAAAGACGCCGCGCGACGTATGCGTAGTAGTTGCTGCTTCCAAAGAAGACACCCGCTTCGGAATCAGAGCGCAGGCCGGCAGCCAATGCATTCGCTTCGTCTGCGGTCATCACACCGGACTTCGGAATCAATCTCCGAAAGGCCTCGATGGCCGACAACCAGAAGTTCGCTTTCCCGATCTCGGACAATACATAGGCGTAGGAGGCGACGAACTTCAATCCGACCGCCTGAAGCAATCGCGGCATTTGACGCATCACGCGTGGATTCGCGACCACTGCCCTGATAACCGCCTCATCGTTGGCCTTTGCCATGATCGGATCCGGGTGATGGAACGTCAATGACGCATAGTCCCCATCGAATATGGCAACCGTCCCGCCGATTTTGAGGATGCGTGCGATTTCTTTGACACGGCCAGAGGGTCATCAACGTGGCTCAACAGTGTATGCGCAACGACGGCATCAAATGATTCGTCGGCGATGGCGAGGCTCTGCATATTTTCGACGCCGAAGTCGATTCGCTCAGCGACTCCCTCTTCAGCAGCCAGCCGCTTGGCAGCCTCAACGAGGTAGGGACTAAGATCAATTGCTCTAACTCTCCCGGAGAACCGGCGGCGACGCGCGATAGTTCGAGCGGCCAAGCCGGTCCTGCAGCCGGCATCGAGGACCAGCGTCGCGTCGTCGATGCACATCGCATCGAGGTAGTTGTCAAGCATACTTGAAAACAGAAGATGCTGGCCGCGGGCTTCGAACCTTGCGACAAGGGCCATTAGCGTCCCCTCATCCAGACTGTCGGTTCTTCCAAACGGGTCGATGTTGCTCATCCCTTGCCCAGTCTACCTTGCAAACCCTGAAATCGACAGCCACTAGCTGCGCAGCACACATTCGGATGCTTCCGACAGCGCTTGAGACGCTGTGCAAATCCTCTTTCCTCGGATCTGTTCATCGCTACGGGACTTTTCTTACTCCACAACAGCGATGACCAGTTTTCCGCAGGGGTTTCGGGGCTCCGCGGCCCCGAAGTAGGCAGCGGAAGCTTGTTCCAGCGGCAAGACACGACCGACGAATGGCTTGAGCTCGGCCCCATCCAGCAGATTCGCGATTTCCGCAACTGCTGGCGATTCGGCTCGACGATGAAAAACCCGCTCTCCCTCGCGCTGCCCTGCGCGATCGAACAGACCCTGCCAAGCCGTGAGCGCCCCAATTGGCACCGACGCCGCTTCCACGTGGCCCAGGCAAGCTGGTTTCGCCGCGATGATGAGCATCTCGCAGCCGGGCACGGGAGCCGCCGTCTCGCACGCGATAAGCGCGCGCTTCGGAACCCGAATTGGCGCCACGGCTGAATTCCTCCGGCGATCATCAGGTTTGCGCCCGTGATGAAGCCAGCCTCAGGACTCGCAGGTAGCGACCATACCAGCGATCTCCTCGATCGTGCCGTATCGCGGACGCACTTCCCCGCGAGATCGCGCAAGCCCCTTCACAAGTCCCTGCAGGGTGGATTTGCTCATGGCGTATACGGCCTATTCCGTGACTTTATCAACGGCGGCGGGTCTCGCCTCGAGAATTTTCGCGCGAAAAACGTCAGATCAGCTCGTTAACGATATTTTCGAAGAGTTCCTGACGTCCGCTGCCATGCTGGACAGGGTCGGGTTTGCCCATCGCATGTTTCTCGAGAGATTCGAAGCTTTCCTTGCCCGCTTCAATTGAGGAGCCAATTCCGTTGTCCCAGGACGCGTAGCGACCTTTCAGCATCTGTGCCAGCCTCCCGTCCGCTCGAATCGCCGCAGCGATTCTCAAGCCCCGGGCGAACGCATCCATTCCTCCGATGTGCGCATAGAAGAGGTCGACCGGCTCGAAGCTTTCGCGACGGACCTTCGCGTCGAAGTTGAGTCCGCCCGTGGTGAGTCCGCCCATTTTGAGGACGATCAGCATAACCTGGGTGGTCAGATAGAGACTGGTGGGGAACTGATCGGTGTCCCAGCCGATCAATTCATCGCCGGTGTTGGCGTCTACGGAGCCAAGTGCTCCGGCGGCGGCGGCGACTTCGCATTCATGTTGCATCGTGTGGCCCGCCAGCGTGGCATGATTAGTCTCCAGGTTGAGTTTAAAGTGCTCGAGGAGACCGTACTCGCGCAGAAAGTTCAGACAGGCTGCCGCATCGGAATCGTATTGATGCTTGGTCGGTTCTTTGGGTTTTGGCTCGATGTAGAAGGGGCCCTTGAAGCCGATCTTTTTTTTGTAGTCGACGGCCATGTGAAGGAATTTCGCAAGGTGCTCGACCTCCCTCTTCAAATCCGTGTTCCAAAGACTCGAATACCCCTCTCGGCCTCCCCAAAACGTATAGCCTTCGCCGCCGAGTTCATGCGTCACCTCGAGGGCTTTTTTCACTTGGGCAGCCGCATAGGCGAAGACGTCCGCATTCGGACTGGTGGCCGCCCCGTGGCAAAACCGCGGATTGATAAAAAGGCATGCCGTGCCCCATAGCAGCTTGATCCCGGTGCGGTGCTGCTCTTCCTTGAGCACCTTCACGACTGCATCGAGATTCTTGTTTGACTCGGCGAGACTGGCCCCTTCCGGAGCGACGTCGCGATCGTGAAAGGCGTAAAAGGGCGCTCCCAGTTTTTCGATGAATTCGAACGCCACGCGGGCCCGATTGCAGGCATTCTCGATCGAACTCGAGCCGTCATCCCATGGCCGCAAGGCAGTTCCGACGCCAAACGGATCGCTCAGCACATTTCGAAAGGTGTGCCAGTAGACCACGGAAAAGCGGAGATGGTCGGCCATCGTCTTACCCTCGATGACTTCGCTGGCATTGTAGTGTTTGAAAGCCAATGGGTTCTTGGATTTTGGTCCCTCGTAGGGAATTTTGCTAATTTCTGGGAATGCGGGGTTCATATGCTACCGTCGAATTGTTTCTGGAAATCGGCTGGAACGGAAGCAATTAGTCGCGTCGACAAGCGAAGCGGCCACCGGCAGGCACCAGGCCGCGGGCAGTCGCGCTAAATTTACGGCAGAGAATCGATATCGCATGCGAAGAACGGCCCTCAAGCCAAGCTTGGCCATCGATGCGCATCCGCGCGAATGAGGTTTCCCGGAAATTCGCTCAGATGCGCGGCCGCTTCCGTCGTTTGTGAAAAGCGGCGTAGCATTTGAGAATCCAGGCATTGAGAGGATCCAGATCCAGAGCCTTGCGATAGAAGCCCTCGGCCTCTTCATAGTTCTTTCGCACATCCGACAGGAAATTCGCGAAGCTGGTAGTGTGGATTGCGTGGTTCGGATCGAGTTCCAGAGCCTTGCGATAGAGCCGCTCGGCTTCGTCGTAGTTCTTGCGGATTTCCGACATGAACAAAGCGAAGTTGCCGGTGTGGACGGCGTGGTTTGGGTCGAGTTCGAGGGCCTTGCGATAGAGCCGCTCCGCCTCGTCGTGGTCGTTGCGCACCTCTGACATGAAGAGCGCGAAGTTAGCGGTGTTGATGGCGTGGTTTGGGTCGAGTTCCAAGGCCCTGCGATAGAGGCGCTCGGCTTCGTCCTGATCGTTGCGCACGTCTGACATGAAGAGCGCGAAGTTTTCGGTGTTGATGGCGTGGTTTGGGTCGAGCTCCAGGGCCTTGCGATAGAGGCGCTCGGCTTCGTCATGGTTTTTGCGCACCTCAGAAAGGAAGCTGGCGAAGTTGCCGATGTTGGAGGCATTATTTGGATCGACCTCCAGAGCCTTGCGATAAAGACGCTCTGCGGCTTCGTAGTCCTTTCGCGCTCTTCTCATAAAGTTCGCGAATTTGCCGATGTGAGCGGCGTT
>DASTFP010000254.1:0-6103 GCA_035719865.1 Terrimicrobiaceae bacterium
TGGGTGCGCAGGCTAGAAGGCGACGGCGTAAGTGAAGCCAAGGATCGTCGCATTCTGCACTGCGCCCGTTCCGTTTGGCTGGATGAAATACTGCACGAAAGGCTGGAAGTAAGCCCACTCGTTGATCTGGATGCGATAATCGCATTCCAGAACGATCGAATAGTTGGGCTGATTGGCGTTGCCCCGTTGCTGGAGGCTGTCGATGTTGAATTGGCTGTAGGCACCATAGGCGATCGCGAACATCAGCTTGTCTTTGTCGCGGGTCGGAATGAGACCCTCGTAAACAAGGCCCGACTGGAAGTAGAAGGGATAGAGGTTATTGTATTTCGGCGCAAAGCTGATCAGGTTGAACGTGTAGAGACCCTGCTTCGAGAGCTTCGGCTTGGAGGGAGCAACCGGCTCCTTCAAGGATTTCCCATCGAAGACCGTTGATTTGCCATCGGAGGGCCCCTTACTCATGGGCGCGGGCTCCTCGGGCGGAGGCTCCCGGAAGAGCATTTGGTCGGCCTGCCAATAGAGTCCCCATTGCCCGTAATTGTAGGTGCCATTGAACGAATTCCTCTGCCCTCCGTAGTAGAAACCGCCAAAGGCGTACTTGCCGGGCAGTTGCGAGGCTCCGATCTTCGGGGTCACGCCGGTCTCTCCCATGAAAAACAAGCCATTCTGGGTTGGATCTTCAGCGAAACCTTCGAAAGCCAACCCGTGATTGCTGGAGGCTGTGGCATTTGGGTAGGCCATGAAGAGGCCCAACTTGAGGTAGTACCAGTCAATGGGTTTGACTTGCAACGTGCCTCCCCAGGTCGAGAAGCTCGAGGAGAACTGAATGTTGCCTCCCACGCCCTTGGCGCTCTCGACGGCGTTGTTCACAAACAGCTTCGAGAGCGGTTGATCGATGAATTCCTTTTGAGGTCGGAGCCATCCACCCCGGAGGGTGAGAAATTCTTTGATGCCAAAGAGTTCTGGGGTCTCATATTCGAGCCCGAAGGTGAGCAAACGCCACTGCGTGCCTGACTGATTATTGGAGGGCTGGAAGAGACTGCTCGCCAAGACGAAGGTGTTCGGGTTCGAGTTTGCGCGGGAATCGCGCCAACGTACCTCGCCAAAGCCCGACCAACCTTCGAGAGCCTCGGCGCCCGTCAGCTTGGCAAATTCGACTTCCCCGGCGAACGCGAGTTCCTGATCGTAAAAGCCCCGGCTTCCGCGCTGGCTGTCAACAACACCGAAAAAGATCCCCTCGTATTTGCCGCTAAACTTGAATCCACGATCGGCGAGCGTGTCCCGCAGGCCAAACCAGTTCCCGGTCATGTATTTCCCGTTCCACCATTCCTCGAACCAGGACTCGGACTTCGATTCGGGAGGCGGTTCCGACACCGGTGCGACAGGAGACCCTCCGAGTAGTGGAGTCGCAGTCAAGATTGCGGATAACGCGGCGGCGACGAGGCCCGTCGCAGTCGCCCGGCGAAGCAAAGAGGGCTGGTTCATAGTTGAGGCAGCCGGGAGACTGCGCTCGCCCAAAGCGCGCCTCAAAGACGGAAATTGTGACTTTCTCGTAACATTTTACGGACCTCGACCTAAACAAAAAGGGCCCGCTTGGCGCGGGCCCTGTGAATTTTCGCTGGAAGGCTCTGGCGGTTTTACGCTGGAACGGCGGAGGCTTTCGCGTCGCGTTCTTTCATGGCGGCCTTGCGGCTGAGCTTGACGCGGCCCTTGTCGTCCACGCCGATGCATTTCACCCAAATGGTGTCGCCGACTTTCACGACGTCTTCGGTCCTGTTCACGCGGAAGTCCGCAAGCTCGGAGATATGGCAAAGGCCATCTTTCCCCGGGAGAACTTCCACGAAGGCGCCAAACTCCTTGGTGGAAACGACTGTGCCCTGGTAGACCTCTCCGACGGTGATCTCCTTTGTCATGCCGAGGATGATCTCCTTGGCCCGTTGAAGGCTATCTGCGCTATTGGAGTAGATATGCACGGAGCCGTCGTCCTCAATATTGATCTCTGCTCCGGTCTCGGCAACGATTCCCTTGATCGTCTTGCCGCCCGGCCCGATTACCAGGCCGATCTTGTCCGGCTTGATGCGGATGGTTTCAATGCGCGGAGCGTATGGGCTCAGTTCGGCACGCGGTGCGCCGAGCGTGGAATTCATGACTTCCAGGATCTTGTAGCGCGCGTCGCGCGTGCGGTAGATCGTTTCCTCCAGCAACTTAAGCGGGATTCCGGGAAGCTTGAGGTCGAGCTGAAAACCGGTGACTCCTTTGTCGGTGCCGCACAGCTTGAAATCCATGTCGCCGAAATAGTCTTCGCTGCCGATGATGTCCGTAAGCAGAGCGTAGCGGGAAATGCTTTCTCCGGTGAACTCCGTAACTAGTCCACAACTGATGCCCGCGACGGGTGTGCTGATCGGAACGCCGGCGTCCATCAGGGCGAGAACTCCCGCGCAAACACTCGCCATCGAAGTCGAACCGTTGGACTCCATGATTTCGCTGCTGACGCGGATGGCGTAGGGAAAGTCGCTCACTTCGGGCACGACCGGGGCGATACTGCGCTCGGCGAGAGCCCCGTGGCCAATTTCGCGGCGGCCCGGGCCACCGGTGCGCCCGGTTTCGCCAACGCTGAAGGGAGGAAAGTTATAATGGAGAATGAATCGTTTGCTCGTTTCGCCGCCGGTGTAGCCATCGAGCTCTTGCGCTTCGTCGGCTGGGGCGAGAGTTGCCAGGCAGACGGCCTGGGTTTCGCCGCGTTGGAATAGAGCGCTGCCATGGCTTCTTGGCAGAAGACCGGTTTCGGCGGTGAGCGGGCGAATCTGCTCGTAGGAACGCCCGTCGCAGCGCACCTTCTTGTCGAGAATGCTTATCCGAAAAGCCTTCTTCTGAAGATAGTCAAAGGCCTGGCTGATTTCGAATGGCGTGGCATTGGGGAAAGCCTCGACTATGGCAACGGCCACCTCGTCTCTCAGCGCTTCAACCGCCTTTTGCCGGGCGACCTTGCTGGGAGTATAAAGAGCTGCCTCGATTCGATCGCCGGCGACGCGGTAGGCAATCTCCAGCAATTCGTCAGAAACAACGAAGAGTGTTGCCTGGCGCTTGGGTTTTCCAGCCAGGGAGGCCAGTTCCTTCTGCGCGCGGACGAGATGACCGATCTGATCGTGCGCAAAAGCGAGCGCGGCGACGAAATCGGCTTCGGGAATCTCCCTGGCGTCCCCTTCGATCATGATCACGTCCTCCTCGGTCCCGACGTAGACAAGATCGAGGTCGCTCGAAAGACGTTGCGTATGCACCGGGTTGGCCACGAACTGGCCGTCGATACGGCCCACGCGAAGGGCGCCCACTGGGCCGGCAAACGGGATATCGGAAACACAAAGTGCGGCGCTCGCGCCATTGATGAAGAGCACATCAGGATCATGCTCGCCGTCCGCGCTCAACAGGACGCCGATAACTTGAGTATCGTAGAGGTAACCTTTTGGGAAGAGCGGGCGAAGCGGACGATCCGTCATGCGGCAGGTGAGAATTTCCTTCTCCGACGGCCTGCCCTCCCGCTTGAAGTATCCTCCGGGAAACTTGCCGACCGCGGCAGCTTTCTCCCGATAGTCGACCGTGAGCGGGAAAAAGTCCTGGCCTTCCTTGGTGACGGTTGCGGAGACTGCGGACACGAGAACGATGGTTTCGCCGGAGCGGACAGTGACTGCGCCGTCCGCGAGCCGCGCGAGTTTGCCCGTTTCGATGGTGACCGGAGATTGGCCGAGAGTGGCCGTAACTGAGTGAGACATAATATATATATGAGAGGTTCGTCCCTTGGCACGACGTCCAGGAACGGCTTCAACGAAAAGCCCCGTCATGAACGGCGGGGCTTCCAAAAATTTGCTACCTACGCAAGCCGAGCTTCTCGACGACCGTCAGATAACGGTCGGAGGCTGTGTTCTTTAAATAGTCAAGCAAGCTCCGACGCTGGGCCACGAGCTTGAGAAGTCCGCGCCGCGACGCGTGGTCCTTGACGTGGCCCTTGAGATGTTCCGTAAGTTCGTTGATGCGTTTCGTCAGCAACGCGATCTGAACGTCTGCGCTGCCGGTGTCCTTTTCGTGAAGCCGGAGGTTTTCGACTTCGATGCCTTCTTTAGCCATTGTATTCTTTGCTTTTTTTTGAACCGAATAGGGTTGCATGCTCACGTGGGCTTGGCAAGGAAAGTTTTCCCCTTCCGCGATGGGTTCGTTGGGGGGCAGTGCGGGCAGAACGTGATCTCAGGCTGAGAGTCCAGCGGAGCAAACGGAATGTGAAACTTGTCGTCGCCCTGGCTGCCCTGCGAGTATGGTGCTGTCGCATGCTCGAACAACTGGACGGACCTTACCTTCCCGCGGTGGGACCTGTCGCCGCACTCTCGGAGGAGGACCGCGGCACTCTCAGCTCCTATGGGGAGTTTCGTTTCGCGAACGGCGGAGAATTGCTGATCAAGCAGGGCGAATCCCACGGGAGACTCTTTTTCATCATCAGCGGGATTCTTCACGCGGTTCGCCGGGACGTTGATCGTGAGGTGCTGCTCGGCGCAATCCGGAGAGGCGAATGGGTGGGAGAGGTGGATCTCTTCGATCCCGTGAGCGCGATGTGCTCGGTGATAGTGATTGAAGAGGCCCAGTATTGGACGATCACCCGCTCCAACCTTGAGGAGTTCATCAACAATTACCCGCGGGCCGGTATTCAGCTGGTGATCAGCTTGGCTGCGCTCCTGGGCAAGCGCCTGAGATCTGTCACGAAGCGAATGGTGGAGGAGGGGGAGTTGGCCGTTGCACGCGCCTCGCTCTTGGTGGAATCCTGAGCCGCTCGCGGTTGAGACGAAGTTTTCTTCGGGAGTATTCTTTGCCAAACGGCTCGACCCGGCGAAAGACTCAAGCGGTCTTTTGGTACTCCTGCAGGCTCCTGACTCCGTATCCGGAGTCTTTTAGCGCCCGGATGGCAGCGGCGCTCGCCCGCGCGCCTCGCAGGGTCGTCATCATCGCGACGCGTGCGGCGACCGCTGCGCTTCGGATGGCGACCTCGTCTTTGCGCGGTTGCTGCCCGCTCGGTGTGTTGATAATGAAGTGCATCTCGCCGTTTTTGATCAGGTCCAAGACATTCGGACGGCCCTCGCGCAGCTTGTAGAGAAGTTTCACTGGAATGCCAGCTTCCGCCAGGACCCTCGCCGTGCCGCCGGTGGCATACAGCGTAAAGTCGAGCCCGGCAAATTCCCTCGCAATGGGCACCACCGAAGGCTTATCGGAATCCTTGACGCTTATGAAGATGTTGCCTTTGGAGGGGAGGGCAGGTTGGGCCGACATTTGCGCCTTGGCGTAGGCGATTCCAAGACTGGCATCGATTCCCATCACCTCACCTGTGGATCGCATTTCCGGCCCGAGGGTAATATCCACCCCGGGGAACTTGATGAACGGAAACACGGCTTCCTTCACCGAATAGTGGGCGGGAACGATTTCCTGAGTGAAATTTTGTTCCCTGAGCGTTTGACCCGCCATAATTCTCGCGGCGATCTTGGCCAGGGGTTTTCCGATTGCCTTGCTGACGAAAGGGACCGTGCGCGAAGCGCGCGGGTTGACTTCGAGCACATAGACCTCCTCGCCCTTTACCGCGAACTGCACATTCATCAGGCCGCGGACCTGGAGTTCGCGCGCCATCGCCCTGGTGGCGCTCTTGATCCTCTCAAGCGCGCTCTCAGAAAGCGAGAAACTCGGGATCACGCAGGCGCTGTCACCCGAGTGGATGCCGGCCTGCTCGATGTGCTCCATGACTCCGCCGATAACGCATAGCTCACCATCCGCGATGCAATCGACGTCGACTTCCGTTGCGTCCTCCAGGAAACGGTCCACGAGAACGGGTCGCTCGGGGCTCGCCTCAACCGCGTTGCGAATGTATCGGCGGAGATCTTTCTCTTCATGGACGATTTCCATCGCGCGCCCGCCTAGAACAAAGGAAGGGCGCACTAGGACGGGGTAGCCGATCATGTGAGCGACGGTGACAGCCTCCTCCTCGTTGGTCGCGGTTCCGCCCTGCGTTTGCTGGAGGCCAAGCTTGTTGAGCATGCCGGCGAAGTGCTTGCGATCCTCAGCCATTTCGATGCTCGCC
>DASTFP010000255.1:0-6640 GCA_035719865.1 Terrimicrobiaceae bacterium
CGAAGATCTGCTGCCGACCGGCAAGGGCCTATTTTCAGTGAGAACGGTCGAGGAAGCGGCCGAGGCAATCCGCGCGATTCGCGCCGACTATCCGGCGCACTCGGCAGCCGCAAAGGCTTTGGCCCGCGAGTATTTTGACTCCGACAAGATCCTGAACCGTGTGCTCTCCGAAGCTGGGTTGTGATGCTAGGAGAGCGCCGAGTGCAGTCAACCCGTCTTCAACTCGCCAAACAAATAGCCGATTGCTTCGCTTTGCTGCAGCACGTCGAAGCCGTGGCGCTAAGCGGATCGCACGCAAGGGAGTCCGGCGCGGCGGACCCCGACTCTGACCTTGATTTGTATGTCTATTCGCAAGGCGATATCCCGCTCGAGGCTCGGTGTTCCATCGTTGAGCAAACCGGAGGCGCCACGCAATCCAGCCTCAACCTCAACTATTGGGGTCTAGGCGACGAGTGGTTGAATGCGTCCACGGTATCGAGATAGATATCGTTTACTTCGATGCGTCCGGGATGGAAGAGCAAATCACTCGGGTCGTTGAGAGGCATGAGGCCAGCCTGGGCTACTCGACTTGTTTGTGGCGCACCATCCGCCAATCGATTGTATTTTCTGACCCGCGCGGCTGGTTCGCCAAGCTCCGGCGGAGGTGCAAAGTTCCATATCCGGAAGCCTTGCGCCGGAGCATCGTCGCACTCAATCACCCCGTCCTGCGGGACATCATTCCATCCTACGCCAACCAAATCGCAAAAGCGGCGAGGCGTCAGGATCTTTTGAGCATCAATCATCGTCTGGCCGCATTGTTTGCGAGCTACTTCGATATCATCTTTGCCGTGAACCGGGAGTTGCACCCGGGCGAAAAGCGACTTGTCGAGTTCGCGCTTAACGGCTGCAGATTGCTGCCCGAGAATATGGAGAGAGATATTGCATCGGTATTGCTGATGGCGTCCGCGGATATCATCGGCCTCCCCGGTGGCCTCTCTCGTTTGCTCGACAATTTGAATCGATTGCTCGCAACCGAGGGGTTCGGAGGCACGATAGGTTCCCACCCGGCGACCTAGGAGTTGGATTCGGAGAAGGCTCACCGCCATTCGTGTTTTGGATACTGGCGTTGGAGCTGTTGTTTGAGTTTGGGATAAGACTCAACCCAGAAGGTCTTGAGGCTGTTTGTCACCTGGACGGGTCGGTGGTTTGGCGCGAGGACATGAATGACCAGCGCTATGCGGCCTCCCGCAATTCTGAGATCGTCCGCGACACCGTAGAGATCCTGAATGCGAGCGCTGAGAATCGGCGTCGAATCCTCGGCGTAAGTGATTTTGGCACGACGTCCGCCAGGCAACTCAAGCCGTTCCGGAGCGTATTTATCAACGAGTTGCTGTTGCGTGATGGTAAGAAGCGACCGGGCGAGGGCGACGATCGGGCGGTCTTTGATCTCGCGGTAGTTCGTTGCGTCTTCGCACGCGAGATGGACGATGTATTCGCGTTCGGTGGCGCCGATCCTGGAAATCTGATGCTCCGGAAGAGCTCCTGCCAGGAAGTTTACCCTCGCGATCCATTGCTCCACGGCATCGTTCCACTGGTTGAGGGTCAGGACGCCGTCCGCGACGGCCTTGGCGAGGCAGGCGGACGCTTCGGGAGAGGGTTCCGCGTCTCGGTCCTGCGACTCGATGACGAGATCTCGGAAGGTTTTTTCGCGGCGGACGACCACACGGTTCTGCGCCTTGTCGAAGAGGTGGGCCGTTCGCTCTTCGAAGTCGTGCGGGAACATTTCGCGCAGCCAGCTTTCCTCAATTTGTGTTGCGAGCGAGAGAACGACCTGAGCATCGCCGCCGCGACCCTCGATCTCGGTGATTTCGGCCGCGACGAGGAGCCGGCTGTCTTGCGCAACGCTGGACCGTGCAAGCTGCCCGCGACGGCCGTGCACGATATCGCAGGAGAGCGTGCCCCCGCTGCGCCGACGAGCGACCTGGTCGGCGAATCCCGCCAGGACACATTGGGCGATCGCCTCATCCGTGGCGCCGCCCGTATCCGTCTCGAGGCCTTCGGCGCGGGCAATCCCAAGAAATTGCTCGAAGAGTTTGTTCACTTGCCTCGCGGCCTCTGCATGGATGGCGAGGGGTCGCAGGGCTTCGATCCGGAAGTTATGCCGCTCGGCGTATGAAAACGCGCGGATAAGGACGAGAAAGTCCGAGATCCCCTGCCCGAAGATTTCCGCGCGCTCCTCTTCGACGCGGCGCTCGGCGCGGAGAAGAAGGTTGCGCGACTGCGTCAACGCCGCGATAAGAGCGGCAGCCCGGACGCAGCCGAAGTCTCTTGCGGCAAGGAACATCCGAGCGTAGCGCGGGTGGATCGGAAAGCTGAGCATGCGGCGGCCCAGGGATGTGATAGCTCCAGAATGAGAGTCGAGTGCGCCGAGGTCAGCGAGGAGCTGTTCGGCGCGCCCGAGGGATTTCTCTTCCGGCTTGTCCATCCAGCGGAAGCGGTTCAGATCGCCCACTCCCGCGGCCTTGAGGGTGAGGACGGTCTCGGCGAGATCGAGGCGCTTGATCTCGGGAACCTCCGTTGCGGGGCGCAAAGTGTGGTCACGCTGCGTCCAAAGGCGCAGGCAGAGTCCGGGCGCGGTTCGTCCGGCTCGTCCCGCCCGTTGGTCGGCCGAGGCGCGGCTGACCTTTTCGATGAAAAGAGTATTGATGCCGCGGTGCGGATCGTAGCGCGCAACACGGGCAAGGCCCGCATCAACGACCATCGTCACCCCATCGATCGTGAGCGAGGTTTCCGCCACATTTGTGGAGACGATAATCTTGCGTCTTTCGGTTCGCGCGACGGCCTTATCCTGCTCGGATGCTGGCAGTTCTCCGTGAAGCGGAAGGATGAGACAACCGCTGGGCATCCGGTGACTGAGTTCGCGAAGTGTGCGCTGGATCTCGTACGATCCCGGCATAAAGACGAGAATGTCTCCTTCGGTCTGATCAAAATTCTCGGCAACGGCATCCGTAGCGAGTTCCCATGGTGCCTCGTCGCGAGATTCGTGACGCAGGTATTCGATCTCCACAGGAAAGGTGCGCCCCTGCGAAGAGAGAGTGCGGCAGGGTCGGAGATGATCTTCGAGTTGCGCGCTGTCGAGCGTGGCGGACATGACGAGGACCTTGAGGTCGGGGCGCAAGGATTCCTGGAGGTCAAGAGCGCGGGCGAGGCTGATGTCGCTGTAAAGATGGCGCTCATGGAACTCGTCGAAAATGAGTGTGGAAACTCCATCGAGCCGCGGATTTGCGAGCATCTGGCGCAGGAGAATCCCCTCTGTAACGAACAGGATGCGAGTTTGCGGCGAGGAGATATTGTCGAGCCGGATCTGGTAACCGACTTCGGCGCCCAGTTGAGCGCCGCGCTCTTCGGCTACGCGTTTTGCCAGCATGCGCGTGGCGAGTCGCCGGGGCTGAAGGATTATGCAGCGCCCTGATCCCAAGGCTCCTCCGTCGAGCAGAATCTGTGGTACCTGCGTGGATTTTCCCGAACCGGTTGGCGCCTGCAGAATGAGGCGTCCGTTCTCGCGCACAGAATCGATTATTTCTTCGTCGAGATCATAGATTGGAAGAGTTTCGTTCATGACGACTTCTTGGAAATCAATTGCGCAGCGGGCCTCGCGGCGAAGACTCCAGACCAACAGTACAAGAAAGTGAAGCCCCGCGAAACACACTCGCCAAAATTTGCGCCATTGTATTATCTGCTCGCATGAATCGGATTCGCTGGGTGTTGTTGTTTGCCCTTCCGGCTTTGCCAGGCGTGGGCTTGCAGGCCGCGGAGACCGCGATGACCCCTGATCAGATCGGGCAAGTTGTTCGTATTGAATCAATAACCATCCCAATGCCGGGGGAGTTTTTCGCCGCGATCAATAAGCAGGGACGCCCGAACTGGAAGCAGCTCGTTCGCACGGGCACACCTGAGGCGACCGACAGCCGTTCGCAAATTGCCCTTATTCTTGGCACCCTGGTGGCTGATGGCTATATTGCGGTGGAGGCCCAAGACAGCCAGGGCGTGAAGAATATCGGCAAGGAAATCATCAATCTCGCCAAGAAACTCAACGTGAGCCAAAGCGTGCTAGGCCGCGGCAACAGCATCAATGATTTCGCCGAGAACAACGACTGGAACGCACTGCGCGAGGAACTCGAAGCGACTCAAAACGAGGTAAAACTCGACATGTTCGAGCAGAAGGACAGCAGTTTGGTGACATTGGTAACTCTTGGAGCTTGGGTGCGGGGAACAGAGCTCGCCAGCGGACTCATCGAAGGATCTTATACGCCGGAAGCCGCCCGCCTGCTGCGCCAGCCCGCCATTATCGGGTATCTTCTCGAGCGAATCGGGACCTTGCCCCTGGCAATGCAGGAAGACCCCCTGGTGGCCAGGCTCCGCACAGCGCTCGCCAAATCACGCGATTTCGTCACAGCCGAGACGCCCTCCGCAGAAAACGTGAAGGATCTCCATCAAACCATTCATTCGATAGTCACGGCCATCGGGACCGGAACTTGACACACTGATGAAAAGATTACGCTTCAGGTTACTGCCTTATCTACGGCGAGTTTTCGCCGCGGCCATGCTGTCGACCGCTGCGTTCGCACAGGAGAATCCGGCACCCTCCCCGGTATCGGAGGGGAGCGACGTGAGCGCGCGGAGCAAGGCGCTGGAACTCGCCGGCGCCTTCAGCAACGACGGCTACAAAATCCGCGATGGCTATTGGCCTGGAGAGATCGAGCCCACTCGCGCGCAGTTCCTGGAGGTCAATCTCTTCGCGGGCAACGAATACTGGTTTTCAGGCGCTGTAAACTCACCGGGCCGGAAGATCGCCGTGAGCGTTCTCAGCGAGGAGGGAAAGCCGGTAGAGTACCAAACTTATGAGGATGGGCAGGTTGCCGCCGCGGGGTTCGTCCCCGAGGTGAGCGGCCGGTATTTCATCAAGATGGCCCTCCTCGAAGGAGACAAATCACAGTTCTGCCTTTTGTATTCCTACAAATAGTGGCAGCTTAAAGGAGGGATGCTGAACGACTATGCCGACGTCGACCGCCGAAAAACTCGCTAGTCCGCAAGTGCGGCAATTTTCCGTCTTTCTTCAAAACAAGGTCGGCGCGTTGCTCGAAGTCGTGAAACTTCTGAACGAGCACAACGTTGCAACCCTGGCTCTCAGCATCCAGGATTCTTCCGAATCGTCCATTACTCGCATGATCGTGAGCGATCCGGAGCGCGTGAGCCGGCTCTTTCACGAACACGACATCGCCTTTGGCGAATGCGAGGTGATCGTGGTTGAATTGAAGGAAGGCGCGGCAGATCTCGCGAAGGTTCTTTCCACCCTCCTCATGGCGGAGGTCAATATCATCTTCAGCTATCCGTTGTTGATTCGCCCGCACGGGCGCGCGGTTCTGGTTATGCATCTGGATGACAGCGATTGTTCGACCGCGGTGCTTCAGAGCAGCGGCTTCAGACTCCTGTCACAGGCAGACCTTTCCCGCTGAATTTTCAATGAAGGGACTCGTCGCCGCGGTTCTTGCCGCGACTCTCGGATCGGCAGCTTTGGCGATCTCACGATAGGTTCAGCAAGTCCGGAAGGAAGGCCCGCCGGAGGAGGCCACAGTGACGCCGCCCATGAAGATCAACCATGGAAAATGCGCATGGAGCTTGGTCCCCAAGTGTCGTCGATCGTCGATCTGAAGACGGGGGAACGTGGTGCCGTTGCACCCGCAGAGAATTGCATTATGATGCTCCTCCACCATTTAAGTAACTATACATAAGTATATTGTGTATATAACATGTGCGTCGATATGCCGGGTCATAACGCCTTGTCATAACGAGTCCCCCGAAATCCGCCAATGTTTGCGGATGTTCCAACGCGCCTGGCCAACAAGCCGCTCCCAGTTGCACGTTGTGCGCGATGTTGCGCATGTTCCCTGTTGACAAAAGGCAAATAGCTTGCAATTACTCGCGCCAATCCCCAGCATGCAGTGCCAAATCCTCCCGCTCAGCCCTCCTCTATCCTGAGCGCTCGCGATCTCCCTTCCTACCGCGCCGAACTCGCCGCTAACGCGACGCTCAGCTCCAGGCCCAAGCCCAAATCCCTGATCGCGTCCTCTCCGGCCTCGCCGCTCTCGGCTGTACCGAACCAGAAATCCAGCATCTCCTTGCTTGCTCTCCTGACTTCCTCGCCTCCAAATCCGAGATCCTAGCCTCCGGCCGCGCCCGCCTCAAACACTCCCTTCGCCGCGCCCAGATCAAGCAAGCCCTAAAAGGCAATCCCTCCATGCTTATCTGGCTAGGCAAGACCTACCTCGGCCAAAAAGACTCTCCTGACTCCCAAGTCTCACAGCAAACCAACATCGTCGTTGACTCCAAACTCCTAGCCTCTCTCCAAGCCTCCTATCAGGAGACTCTCCAAGACTTCCGACGCACCAAAGCTCTTCCCCTCCCTGAAAAACTCTCCTCTGACCCCGATCTCTCCTCTCACCCTGATAAGTAGCCTGCACTTCCAGCCTTCCTAGACTCTGCTGCTCCCCTTACCTCGAGCGCCAGCGAGTCAGTGAGTCAGCGAGCCCGCTGTTATTCTTAAGTGTTATGACTCGGAGGTAACGCGATCTAACTCGTTACCTATCAACGTAGGATCATC